>NZ_CP121659.1:3485000-3627500 GCF_029714365.1 Sinorhizobium terangae | reverse complement strand
ATCTCGAAGCGGCGGCGCGCGAGGCAGACATCATCTCCTGCGCGACGCTTTCCTCCGAACCGCTGATCCGCGGCGATTGGCTGAAACCGGGTGCGCATCTCGACCTCATCGGCGCCTTCAAGCCGACCATGCGCGAGTCGGACGACCGTGCCGCCGAGCGCTCCAGGATCTTCGTCGACACACGCGAAGGGGCGCTCAGCGAAGGCGGCGATATCGTCCAGCCGATCCGCTCGGGCGTAATCAGCAAGGATGCGATCTGCGCCGATCTCTTCGAGCTGGCCCGCGGCGCACATCCCGGCCGCACGAAGGCCGAGGAAATCACGCTGTTCAAGTCGGTCGGCGCCGCATTGGAAGATCTGGCAGGCGCGGTGCTTGCCTTCGAAGCGCAGCGTGACATGGCCTGATCGACGCAAGGCGGCCAGGCCTTTCCGCATCCGGCATCCGGCGACCGGTTTCACCGAATCGTGAGAGCGCCGCCCGCTGGCGCGCATTGACGCGGACGGCATGCGGCTTACCTTCGCCCGACACCTACAGCGCCGCGCGTCTTATCAGACGCGCAACGGACGCTGCAGCACTTTGAATTCCTGCATGTTTTTATCCCTAAATCGGCTACGATTTAAGGAAACATGCAGAAGCGAGACGGAGCGGCTCATGATCGGGCGGGCAAGACAGTTCATCACGGCCGCAACCCTGGCGCTCGGTCTCGCCAGCGAAGCGTCCGCGATCGACGTCAGCGACTGGAATTCGGTCGTCGCGGAGGCCAAGGGCCAGACCGTCTATTTCAATGCCTGGGGCGGCGCAGAAAACATCAACGCCTATATCAAATGGGCCGGCGACGAAATGAAAGCGCGCTACGGCGTCTCCGTCGTCCATGTGAAACTCGACGACACCGCAAAGGCGGTCGCGACCGTCGTCGCGGAAAAGGCCGCTGGAAAGGACCATGGCGGCGCTGTCGATCTCGTCTGGATCAACGGCGAAAACTTCGCGGCGATGAAACGCGAGGGCCTGCTTTTTTCTCCCGATTGGGCGACGAAACTGCCGAATTGGGCCTATGTCGATCATGAGAGCAAAGCGACGGTTCTCACCGATTTCACGATAGCGACCGAGGGACTGGAAAGCCCCTGGGGCAGCGCCAAGCTCGTTTTCTTCTACGATTCGGCGCGCACCCCGAGCGGCGAACTGCCCGATTCGGCCGCTGAACTGCTCGAGTGGGCCAAGGCCAATCCCGGCCGTTTCTCCTATCCGCAGCCACCGGACTTCACCGGCTCGTCGTTCCTCAAGCAGGTGCTGACCGAGCTGATCGACGACAAGGCCAAGCTGCAAAAGCCCGTTGACGAGGCGACCTTTGCCGGGGATGCCGCTCCGCTCTTTGCCTATCTCGACAAGCTCACGCCGCTGCTCTGGCGCAAGGGCAAGGCCTATCCGCAGAACTACCCTGACATGAAACAGAAGTTCGCCGACGGCGAGCTCGACATCATTTTCGCCTTCAATCCGGCGGAAGCGTCGGCGGCGATTGCCAATGGAGAACTGCCGGACAGCGTGCGATCCTTCGTCTTTTCGGGCGGCACGCTCGGCAACACGCATTTCGTCGCGATCCCCTACAACGCCTCGGCGAAAGCGGGCGCGCTGCTCTTCGCCAATTTCCTGCTCTCACCCGAGGCCCAGCTGCGCAAGCAGGACCCGAAAATCTGGGGCGACCCGACCGTCCTGTCGCTGGCAAAGCTTCCGGCCGCCGAGCGGCAAGCCTTCAGGGCACTCGATCTCGGCGCCGCGACGCTCGGCCCCGACCAACTTGGACCTGCGCTCGGCGAGCCGCATCCGGACTGGATGACGCGAATTGAGGCGGAATGGACCCGGCGATATGGGGCAGCGAACTAGGCGGCTGGATCAAGACCGAGGGGTCACGTACGTGACCGCCGGCAACGGCCTTCTTGTCATCATCCTTGGACTCCCGGTGCTGGCGGGGGTCGCGGGAACGATCCTGCCGGCATTCGGCTACCTGCCTGCTCTCGGCGGCTTTCGCCCGACGACGGTGTATCTCGCCGAGCTTGCTGGCCAGCCCCACATCCTTCGTTCCGTCCTTATCGCCCTGGCGGCGGGCCTGATCACCACCTTTGCGGCGCTCGCAATCGTCGGAACCTTCACTGCAGGCTTTGCCGGCACGCCGATTTTTGCCCGCATCCATCATCTCGTTTCGCCGCTGCTTGCCGTTCCACACGCCGCCGCGGCCTTTGCTCTCGCCTTCCTCATCGCGCCTTCCGGGCTGCTTCTCCGACTGGTCTCGCCGGAGCTGACCGGCTTCACGCGGCCGCCGGACTGGCTTCTGCCGAACGACCCCCTCGCGCTCTCGATGATCGCGGGGCTTGTCACAAAGGAAGTGCCCTTCCTCTTCCTGGTGACGCTCGCTGGCTTGCCACAACTTCCGCTGCGCAGGGCAAGGCAGCTGATGGCGGCACTTGGCTACGGACGTTTGTCCGGCTTTCTGATCAGCCTCTGGCCGACGCTCTACAGACAGATCCGACTGCCTGTCTTTGCTGTGCTTGTCTATTCCGTCTCCGTTGTCGATATCGCGATGATCCTTGGTCCGCAGCTGCCGGCGACGCTGCCTGTGCGCATTGCTCATTGGGCGGCCGATCACGACCTCAGGATGCGATTTCTTGCCTCCGCCGGCGCATTGTTGCAACTCTTCGTCGTCTTTGCGGCGATCGGAATCTGGCTCGCGCTCGAACGGCTCGGAAAGCTCGCGCTAACCTTCCTGACGTTCGCGGGTACGCGACTGCGGAAAGACATGCTGCCCCGGGCAACATCGGGATTGGCCATGGCGGGCTGCGCCGCCATCATATTTTCGGGACTGGGCGCCCTCTTCATTTGGTCCGTCGCCGGTCTCTGGCCGTTTCCAAAAGCACTGCCCGGAATGATAACCGCCAAGATCTGGCTGCGCACGTTGCCACAGATCTCTGAGCCGCTGCTCACGACTGTCGCCCTCGCCCTTTCCGCCTCGGCGCTGGCATTGCTTATCGCGATTTCATTGCTTCATCGAGACGGCCAGGGCGGCAACGGTGCAAGCTACAAGCTTCTTTACCTGCCGCTCATCGTACCCGAGATCAGTTTTGTCTTCGGCCTGCAGGTCCTGGCGGTCTCGATCGGCTTCACACCCGCTTTCCCAAGCGTGCTGGCGGTCCATTTGCTGTTCGTCCTGCCCTATGTCCTCCTCTCGCTGTCGGCACCCTGGCGCGAACTCGATCCACGTTTCGAACAGGTAGCGGCCGGGCTCGGGAAACCGCCCCTGCGGGTGCTCGTGACGGTCCGGCTGCCGCTTCTGTTTCGAGCCTGCCTCACCGCCTTTGCCGTCGGGTTTTCGGTGTCGGTGAGCCTCTACCTTCCGACGCTGCTGATCGGAGCAGGACGGCTGACAACGATCACCACCGAGGCGGTTGCTCTTTCGGCCGGCGGCGACCGGCGCGTCATCGGTGTCTATGCGCTCGTCCAGGCGGCTCTTCCCTTTCTCGCATTTGTCGTTGCGTCGCTTGGGCCCCAGTTGCTATTCCGCAACCGTCGCGCAATGAGGATGTGAATGCAGGCAGTTGACGACCCGATGCCGCTCACGCTGGCGGATGTGACGATTCGGCTCGCGGAGCGAACGTTGCTGTCCGTATCGGCGACGGTGATGCCCGGCGAGGTTCTGACCGTCATGGGCCCGTCCGGCTCCGGCAAGTCGACACTGCTCGCCTTTGCCGGCGGGTTTGTCGATCCGGCCTTCCGTGTCAGCGGCCGAATTCTGATCGGTGACAGAGACCTGACCGATGTCCCGGCAAATAAGCGCCGCGCCGGCATCCTGTTTCAGGACCCCCTGCTTTTTCCGCATCTCTCCGTCGGCGGCAATATCCTGTTCGCGATACCGCAGGCGGTGAAAGGACATAAGATGAGACGACAGCTCGCCGAGCGGGCATTGGAGCAGGTCGGGCTCGCCGGCTTCTTCGATCGCGATCCGGAAACGCTCTCCGGCGGCCAGAAGGCGCGCGTGGCGCTGCAGCGTACGCTCGTTTCGGCACCGCGTTACCTCCTTCTCGACGAACCTTTTTCGAAACTCGACGCGGCACTCAGGCAGCAGACCCGCGCGCTGGTCTTCTCGAAGGCGAAGGCGGCAGGCGTGCCGATCATTCTCGTCACCCATGACGGCGCGGACGCGGAAGCGGCCGGCGGCAGAGTGATCGAGATCGGCAGCGAGGCAGAGGCCTGATGCGCGATCTTCCGCCACTGCCGGTTCGTGACATTCTGCCCCGTGTGGGCGAGGTGCTCAAAGAGGCGCCGTCCGTCGTGCTCTCGGCGCCGCCCGGCGCCGGCAAGACGACGCTTGTGCCGCTCTTTCTTCTGGACCAGCCCTGGCTCAACGGCGGCAAGGTGATCCTCCTGGAGCCACGCAGACTCGCCGCCCGTGCCGCCGCCGGACGGATGGCCGAGCTGCTCGAAGAAAAGGTCGGTGAGACCGTCGGCTACCGCATGCGGCTCGACAACAGAATCTCGGCGCGGACGCGAATCGAGGTGGTGACCGAGGGCGTCTTCAGCCGGATGATCCTCGACGACCCCGAACTTTCCGGCGTTTCGGCCGTGCTCTTCGATGAATTCCACGAGCGCTCGCTCGACGCCGATTTCGGTCTGGCGCTGGCGCTCGATGTGCAGTCGGCTTTGCGCGACGACCTGAAGATCGTCGTCATGTCGGCAACGCTCGACGTCGGGCGGGTCGCCAGGCTGCTTGGCGATGCTCCCGTCATCGAAAGCCAGGGCCGCAGCTTTCCGATCGATATTCGCTACGAGGAGAGGAACGCTGGCGAGAGCGCCGAGAATGCGGTTGCGCGGGCGATCGTGGACGCCCACCGATCCGAAGCGGGTTCGATCCTCGCCTTCCTTCCAGGCCAGGGGGAGATCACCCGCACCGCCGAGCGTCTCGCCGGGCGTTTTGATGAGAAAACCGCGGTCGTGCCGCTCTACGGCAATCTGAGCCAGAAGGAGCAGGATGCGGCCATCCGCCCGGCACCCGCCGGCACGCGCAAGATCGTGCTGGCGACGTCGATCGCCGAGACCTCGATCACCATCGACGGCGTCAGGATCGTCGTCGACAGCGGTCTGCAGCGACTGCCGGTGTTCGAAGCCTCGACGGGGATCACCCGGTTGGAGACGGTGCGCGTATCGCGGGCATCCGCCGATCAGCGCGCTGGGCGCGCCGGACGAACCGAGCCCGGGATTGCAATTCGCCTGTGGCACCCGGGCCAGACCGCAGCGCTTGTCGCCTTCACGCCGCCGCAGATCCTCGCGAGCGATCTTTCCGGCCTTCTGCTCGACCTCGCCCACTGGGGCGTTGCCGATCCATCCTCGCTCGCCTTCATCGATCCGCCGCCCGAGACGACGTTGCGTGAGGCGCGCAGCCTGCTCGTCGAGCTTGGAGCGCTCGATGCCAACGGTGCGCTGACACCGCGCGGGCGCAGGATACGCGATCTCGCTTTGCCGGTCCGGCTGGCGGCAATGGCGGTCTCGGCGGCGGAAGAGGGCGAGGCGCAGGAAGCCTGCCTGCTGGCGGTGATGCTGACCGAGCAAGGCCTCGGCGGCAGCAGCCTCGATCTCGAGGAGCGGCTGCGCCGGTTCCGGGCGGACCGCGGCGATCGCGCCGATGCCGCTCGGGGGCTGGCAAGGCGCATGGCGGCCGACCTCAAGGCGCAGATGAGCAATGGCCAAAGCGCGCTGCCCGGTCCATTGCTGATGCACGCCTTTCCTGACCGGATCGCGCTCCAGCGCGGCGGCCGCGGGCGCTTCGTCATGGCGAACGGACGCGGCGCCGAAGTACCGGAAACCGAGCGACTTGCCGCAGCGGGAATGCTGGTCATTGCCGATCTGACCGGACGGGCTGGCGCCCAGCGCGTGCTCGCGGCAGCAGAAATCACCAGGGCGGATGTCGAGGCACATATGCCGGAGGCAATCCGGCGGGAGGAGCAGATCTTCTTCGATCGTGCGAGCCACCAGGTGCGCGCCCGCCGGGTCACCCGCCTCGGCGCCATCATCTTCGAGGAAACGCCGCTTTCACGCCCGAGCGGCGAAGCGGCGGCGCGCGCGCTCGCCGACGGCGTTCGTCAGTTGGGCCTTGCCGTCCTGCCCTTCTCGAAGGAAACGGCACAATTGCGCGATCGCATCGGCTTTCTCCATAGGTCGATCGGCGAACCCTGGCCGGACGTCTCGGATGAAGCGTTGCTGTCGCGCCTCGACGACTGGTTCGTGCCGTTTCAGCATGACGCCGGCAGCATCGACGGGATCAGGGCCCATGATCTCGCCGAAGGCCTGCTGTCGCTCGTTCCTTACGATCTTCAGCGCGATCTCGGTAAGCTCGCCCCGACGCATTTCGAAGCGCCGACCGGGCACCGCCATTCGATCCACTATGATGGCGACGAGCCCCTGCTTTCGATCCGCGTACAGGAGCTTTTCGGTCTGAAAGAGCATCCAACGATCGGCAATGGGCGGCTGCCGCTGCTCCTGGAACTCATATCGCCCGGCCACCGCCCGATCCAGACGACCCGCGATCTGCCGGGCTTCTGGGCCGGATCGTGGCGGGACGTGAGAGCCGACATGCGCGGGCGCTATCCGAAGCATCCCTGGCCGGAGGACCCGGCGAACGCGATGCCGACGACACGCGCCAAGCCGCGTGGTACATGAAACCACTGTATAATTCCCGGATCAGATGAGTTTGGGGCATTATAGGGGTGCTGCGACTCCCAAATCCGGCGGACGCAGCGGTGGAACGAAAGCGGCAGCATGGCAGCAGCGATGGCACTCGACTACAATGACATGAACAGCAACCGCAGCCTCAGGCTTCAGACGCTCGTTCGTCTGCGTTGGCTGGCCGTGGGCGGCCAGTCGCTTGCGGTCATCATTACCGCGGTGTGGCTGCAGTTTCCCTTGCCGCTCGTTCCCTGCCTGGCGCTGATCGCGAGCCTTGCGCTGCTGAACACCCTCCTGACGATCCGATTTCCACCGACACACCGGCTGACACCGCCGGCTGCCTTCGCGCTGCTCGGCCTTGATCTCGCGCAGTTGACGGCACTGCTCTTCATCACCGGAGGCCTCGCCAATCCCTTCGCGCCGCTCCTTTGCGTGCCGGTCATCATCTCCTCAGCCTCGCAGCCGAAGCCGCACAGCATCGTGCTGGCGGGCTTTGCGGTCATCGGGGTTACCGCACTTGCCTTCTCGCCCTACCCGCTGCCCTGGTATCCCGGAACCGTTCTCCTGATCCCGCGGGTGCTGACGGCCGGTATCTGGTTCGCGATCGTTTCGATGACGGCGTTTGCCGCTTTCTACACTTACCGGGTTTCGCTGGAGGCAAGCGAGCTTTCGGAAGCGCTAACCGCAACCGAGCTCGTGCTTCAGCGCGAAAAACACCTGTCGCAACTCGACGGCCTCGCCGCCGCCGCGGCGCACGAACTCGGAACGCCACTCGCCACCATCAGCGTCGTCGCCAAGGAGATGGAGCGCGAGCTCGGCGACGATCCCCGCTTCGGCGAGGACGTCCACCTCTTGCGCAGCCAGAGCGAACGCTGCCGCGATATCCTGAAGCGGCTCACGACGCTTTCGTCCGAGAGCGAAGAGCATATGCGGCTCCTGCCGCTTTCCTCGCTGATCGAGGAGGTGATGGCGCCGCATCGCGAATTCGGGATCGAGATCGAGCTCAAGGAAAAAGGCGATCGCGCTTCGGAACCGGTCGGCATCCGCAATGCCGGGATCCTCTACGGGCTCGGCAATCTGCTCGAAAACGCGGTCGATTACGCGCGCAAGAAGGTGACGGTCACGGCCGAGCATACGGCCGAACGCGTCAGGGTGACGATCGAGGATGATGGCGATGGTTTCTCGCCGGATATCCTCATGCGCATCGGCGAGCCTTATGTCACCAAACGGCAGAAGGACGACAGCGCCGGCGGCCTGGGTCTCGGCCTCTTCATTGCCAAGACCTTGCTTGAGCGCTCGGGCGCTCGACTGCGCTTCGAGAACGGCAGTCCGGGTGCGCGTGTCAGCGTCGAATGGCCGCGCGCGCTGATGGATACGAAACTGGCGAAATGACTTTTGGCAGTTTATTGAAGACGACAGCGAGAAAACCCACATAATTTCAGCGAAAACGGCATTGTTCGGGCCGTGTTTTGCCTAGGGATCGGAAGAAATGACGGAAAAATCGACAACCGCGCCGAGTGCACAGTCTTCGGATGCCGACCTGATCGGCCCGGACAGGACGCTGCTGATCGTCGATGACGACGGTCCGTTCCTGCGCCGTCTTGCGCGGGCGATGGAAGCGCGGGGCTTCACGGTCGATATTGCCGAGTCGGTCGCCGAAGGCATCGCCAAGGCCAAGGGCAATCCGCCGAAGCACGCCGTCATTGATCTCCGGCTCGGCGACGGCAGCGGCCTCGACGTGATCGAAGCGATCCGCGGGCGCCGGGACGACACGCGAATGATCATGCTGACCGGCTACGGCAACATCGCCACCGCCGTGAATGCGGTCAAACTCGGCGCCGTCGACTACCTCGCAAAGCCGGCCGATGCCGACGACATCTTCGCCGCGCTCGTCCAGCGCCAGGGCGAGAGGGTGGAGCCGCCGGAAAATCCGATGTCCGCGGACCGGGTCCGCTGGGAACACATCCAGCGCGTCTACGAGATGTGCGACCGCAACGTTTCGGAAACCGCCCGCCGACTCAACATGCACCGCAGAACGCTGCAGCGCATTCTGGCGAAGCGCGCCCCGAAATAATCCGATATCAGCTGTTTTTGAAGTGAAGGCGCACGCGGCTGCCTAACCGTCGCGCGTGCCGGCCACGATATCGCGAATCGAGTCACCGAGTTCCCCGTTTCGCTCCGCTGCCCACTCAGCAAGCATCAGTCGCTGGGCGGCTGTCCGGGCGAATGATTGAACGACGGACTTGCGCGTTGCCGGCGCGAGGCGATGTTCCGGTGCCTCTCGCAGCATGTGCGCCCCGTAGCCGTCGGAAAGCAGCAGGCCGCATTCTTCCGGAAAGATGTCCAGCGGCACGGCCGCGTGGGTCGCGAAAAACAGTCGGTCGCAATGCAGCCGGTACTCGGGCCATTTGCGATCTACGCGAAAATCCTCGATCGACGTCTTGATCTCGATGATCCAGATCTCGCCCTTTGCCGAAAGCGAAATGAGGTCGGCGCGCCTGCCGCTTGCGAGCGTCAGTTCGGGCAGGACGGAATGCCGAAATTCCGCAAGCAGCCGCTGAACGCCGCGGCGCACCTTCATCGCCCGTTCGGACTGACGTCCGTCGGAGAGCGGATTGTCTCCATGGATCGATAGAATCGTCATCGGTTCACTCTCGGACTAAAACAATTCCAGCAGAGGCGTGAAGCGGTTTCCGTCCGGAATTGCGTCGTTTCAACACCTTCCACTTCGCCATTTTGTTGCAAAAAAGCAATCGTGACGGAATTTACACTTTTCGGCCAAATTGCGGCGGCGCAGTCCCTTGCGCGGCGCGATGCAATCGAAAATAAGCTGATGACGCTGACGGCCGGGCATCCTCCCTCCCGTATTCCCTTACTTCCTTTCACGAGACCCCCATGCGCTTCCGCAACGCTATCCTCTTGTGCAGCCTGGCCGCCACTGTTGCCCTCGCCGGCTGCTCGCAAACGACGTCCACGACCGGCCCGGCTCCCGAGGGTCAGAAAATCGCGACGAATCAGATCTTTACCGGCACATACGGCGCCGTCGAGGACCACGGCTACGCGCTGCCTGCTATTCCGATCAACCGGGTCGACCAGCGTTTCCACCGCCAGATCGTCGACTACGCGACGAAGGAGCGACCGGGCACGATCATCGTCAACACGCCGAATCGCTTCCTCTACTATGTCCTGCCGGGCGGTAAGGCCGTACGTTACGGCATCGGCGTCGGCAAGGCCGGGTTCGCCTGGGAAGGCGAGGCCTATGTCGCCTGGAAGCAGGAATGGCCGACCTGGCATCCGCCGAAGGAAATGGCCGAGCGTAAGCCGGAAGTCGCCAAATATGTCGAAGACGGCATGGGCCCCGGCATCAGCAATCCACTCGGCGCGCGAGCTCTCTACCTTTTCAATGACGAGGGCAAGGACACGCTCTTCCGCCTGCATGGCACGCCGGAATGGGCCTCGATCGGCACTGCCGCGTCGTCGGGCTGCATCCGCCTGATGAACCAGGACATCATCGATCTCTATTCGCGTGTCCGGCCGGGCAAGGGCGCAAGGGTGGTCGTTCAGCAGTAACGCTGCCGGGTTTTGATAATGAGAGAGCCGTCGGTCGATGCCGGCGGCCTTGTTTATTTTCCAGCCAATTTAGTGTGTCAGCGGCGCCGTTGCTCGCCCCTCACCATAGCCCTCCCCCGCACGCGGAGAGAGGAGACTGAGGCGGTGCGGCATCGTCCCTTCTCCCGCCTGCGGGGAGAAGGTCGCGGCAGCGGGATGAGGGGCTGCTTATGCCCCCAGCTTCGCCTTCAACTCCAGACGACGGCGATGCAGGACCGGCTCGGTGTAGCCGTTCGGCTGTTCGCGTCCCTTGAGGACGAGGTCCAATGCGGCCTGGAAGGCGACCGATTCGTCGAAGCGGTCGGCCATCGTCGTATAGTTCGGATCTTCCGCGTTCTGCTGGTCGACGACCGCCGCCATTCGCTTCATCGTTTCGACGATCTGCATCTCGCTGACAATGCCGTGATGCAGCCAATTCGCCATGTGCTGCGCCGAAATGCGCAGCGTCGCGCGATCTTCCATCAGGCCGATATTGTTGATGTCCGGCACCTTGGAGCAGCCGACGCCCTGGTCGACCCAGCGCACGACATAGCCGAGAATCCCTTGGGCATTGTTGTCGAGCTCTCGCTGGATTTCGGCCTCGGTCCAGTTCGGCCGCGCCGCCACCGGCACCGAGAGGATGTCGCCGAGCTTGGCACGCGGCCGGTTCTTCAGGCCCTCCTGAACTTCCGCGACGTTGATGCGGTGATAGTGCGTCGCATGCAGGGTCGCGGCCGTCGGCGACGGAACCCAGGCGGTGTTCGCGCCCGCCCTCGGATGGGCAATCTTCTGTTCGAGCATCGCCGCCATAAGGTCCGGCATCGCCCACATGCCCTTGCCGATCTGCGCGTGGCCGGAAAGCCCGCACTCGAGGCCGATGTCGACGTTCCAGTTCTCATAGGCCGTGATCCACGCCGCCTGCTTCATGTCGCCCTTGCGAATCATCGGGCCGGCTTCCATCGAGGTGTGGATCTCATCGCCGGTGCGGTCGAGGAAGCCGGTGTTGATGAAGACGACGCGCTCGCGGGCGGCGCGGATACATTCCTTCAGGTTGACAGTGGTGCGCCGCTCCTCGTCCATGATGCCCATCTTCATGGTGTTTGCCGGCATTCCAAGCGCCGCCTCGACGCGTGCGAAAATCTCGCAGGCAAAGGCAACCTCTTCCGGCCCATGCATCTTGGGCTTGACGACGTACATCGAACCCGCGCGCGAATTCGCCCGGCGGCCGTTGGATCCGATGTCGTGAAGCGCGATCAGGGCCGTGACCATCGCGTCCATGATGCCTTCCGGGATCTCGCGGTCGTCGCGGTCGAGTATCGCCGGGTTGGTCATCAGGTGGCCGACATTGCGCACCAGCATCAGCGAGCGTCCGGGCAGCGTCAGCGCCGTTCCGTTCGGCGTCGTGTAAACCCGATCGGCATTGAGCTTGCGGGTGAATGTCCTGCCGCCCTTGGAAACCTCTTCCTCGAGGTCGCCCTTCATCAGACCCAGCCAGTTGCGGTAGACGACGACCTTGTCTTCGGCATCGACAGCAGCGACGGAATCCTCGCAGTCCATGATCGTCGTGATCGCCGATTCGATGATGATGTCCGACACGTTAGCCGGATCACCCTTGCCGATCGGCGTCGTCGCATCGAGGACTACGACGATATGAAGATTGTTTTGGCGCAGAACGATTTCCGATGGCGCTTCGGCAGGACCGGAATAACCGGCGAAGCGGGACGGATCCGCGAGCGCCGTCTTGGTGCCGTCCGCAAGCGCGATCGCAAGCGCAGAAGCTTCGACCCTCAACCCTGCCACATCGCTCCAGCGACCCTTGGCGAGCGGCGCGCTTGCATCCAGAAAGTCCCGGGCCCAGGCGATGACCTTGGCGCCGCGCTTCGGATTGTAGGTCTTGCCCCGCTCCGCGCCGTCGGCGTCGGGAATTGCGTCGGTGCCATAGAGCGCGTCATAGAGCGAGCCCCAGCGGGCATTGGCGGCGTTCAGCGCATAACGCGCGTTCATCACCGGCACGACGAGCTGTGGGCCGGCGATCGTCGCGATCTCGGGATCGACATTCGCGGTGGAGACGGAGAAGGCTGGGCCTTCCGGCAGAAGGTAGCCGATCTGCCTCAGAAAGGCCTCGTAGACGTCGAGATCGACGGGCGGGCCGTTGTCGCGATACCAGGCATCGAGCTGCGCCTGCATCTCGTCTCGCTTGGCAAGAAGCGCCCGATTCTTCGGCGCGAGATCGTGGACGAGATCAGCGAAAGCGGAAAAGAACCGCTCGGGGTCGACGCCGGTGCCCGGCATCGCCTCCTCAACCAGGAAATCATGGAGACCTGCATTGATCTTCAACCCAAACTTCTCAACGCGGTCCATGCGACAACTCCTGAAATCTCTGTTTCGGTATTCCGATAAGTAGGGCGGGACGCGGATGGGGAAGCGCGCTGACCCGCTCACGCGCGCGGACAGTCTCTCATCAATCCTTTGCCTGTCAATTCCGCAAGGATGTGAAGAATTCTTTCCAAAACGGAAAAGATCGACATGCATTAGTGATGCGCGATACGCGGCCGGCCGCTGGCCGAAGCGATGAACCGCGCCTCGATCAACTTGCGGCCGCCCTCGATCTCCGGCGCGTCGATCTCTTCCCACATCGTCGCCGCCGGTTCCTCGGCGCCATTCGCGCGGGCGGTCTCGAGCGCCATGGACTGTGCGCGGTGCCGGGCGACGCCGAAAGCCTGCTCCTGATCGAGAAAGCGTTCGCTCGCGCCGGCGCCGTTGACAATGAAGATACCCTCTTCCGGTGTCGTCACGAAAACGGTGACGGAGGCCCGGACCTGCCCAACCACCGCTCCGACGGCATTCGCCACGTCCGCCTCGGCCGGTATCGCTGCATCCGTACCGAGCATCTCGGCGATAGCCGGGTAATAAACGGGCGCCGAAGCGCCGAGACCGACAAGAGGCCGATCAAGCCCGAGCGAAAAACGGACGATGCCGGGTTCGCGTTTCAGGGCACGATCGACGGTGAGTGACGTTGCGGGGTCGATGGTGCCGGCGCCATCCTCGCCGAGACAGGCCTGCAGGATCACTTCCGATGATTGCCGCGTCAGCCGGTCGACGATCATCTCAGCCAGTCCTTCGGCGGATGCGGCGATCGGCTGGCCGGAGCCATCCTTCATGCGTGCGGCGATCTCCAGGCCGAGGCGGGCCGCCGCCGCATTCCACTGCGCCTGCCTGCCGAGCACATGCATCGCATCCGACGGCGTGATGCCTGAGATATGCACCAGCCCTCGCGCCACGAGGCGGTCGAGCGTCGCCTTCTGCGGCGTGCTGAGGAGCACGTCCGCGAGCGCCACCGGCACCGGGCCGATCCGCGCGTATAATGCCTGTTCCTGCGGCTGAAGGCCGCTCGCGACGTGATCCGGCAGACCGGTCCGCACGGCGAGGCGGCCGTCGTGTCGTCCCGCATGCGTCGCGCGCAGTTGCTTTTCGAGCACGGACAGCACGGCGTCGCCGTGCAAAGCGGCCGCGAGGCTCAACGGCAGGAACCGGCGCGGACCAAGATCGATCTTTGCCTTGAGGCCGCGATCGTTGATGCGCACTTCCGAATCGCCGCCGAGCCCATAGGTGCGCATCGCGACCGCCTCGACCATGGTGCGAAAGCCGCCGACGACGGCGCCTTCGGCGTCGAGCCTCGGACGGCCCTTCTCAAGCACGGCAACATCCGTCGTCGTGCCGCCGATATCGGAGACCACCGCGTTTTCGAGGCCGGTCAGATGCCGGGCGCCGACGAGGCTTGCAGCCGGCCCGGAAAGGATCGTCTCGATCGGTCTCAGCCGCGCTTCCGCTGCGGAGATCAATGCGCCATCGCCGCGCACCACCATCATCGGCACGTGAATGCCGCGGACCTTGAGGAAATCCTCGCAGGAGCCGATCAGCCGATCGATCATCGAGACCAGCCGGGCATTGAGAAGTGTCGTCAGCGCGCGGCGCGGGCCGCCGAGCTTCGACGAAAGCTCATGGCTGCATGTTACCGGCAGGTGCGAAACCTCGCGGATGCGTTCGCGCACGCGCTTTTCATGCGCCGGGTTGCGCACGGCGAAATAGCCGGCGATCGCGAACGACGATACCTGGTTTGCGAGTGTCGGCAGCGCCTCGTCGAGCGCGCTCATGTCGAGCGGCGTCTCGCCGCCATGCACATTGTGCCCGCCGGGCAGGAAAAGCACGGGATCGGAGCCCAATGCCTCAAGCAGGCCGTCGCGCTTCAAATCCTCCGGACCGAAGCCGATCATCACCAGGCCCGCTCTGCCGCCCTGCCCCTCGACCAGTGCGTTGGTGGCGAGCGTCGTCGAGAGCGAAACGAGGCTGATCGCCGAAACAGGAACCTTCGCCTTTTCGAGAACGGCTTCCACCGCTCCGGCGATGCCGACCGCCAGATCATGGCGCGTCGTCAGCGCCTTGGCCTTGGCGACGACGCCCGCCGCTTCGCTGAAGAGAACGGCGTCGGTATAGGTTCCGCCGGTGTCGATGCCGAGAAGAAGATGCGAGGTCAATTTTCTGCTCAGTCCAGTTTTTGAGGATCGGGAGGAGTCCCGAAGGTGGAAGGATCGTCTGGTGATAGGACATAATTCCGGGAAAGACCATCGCGTGAGAGCGACCTTTGTGCGTCTGGTTGGTGCGGCGTCCAATCAGATTGCAACGGTACGGTGGCCACTCAGGGACCTACTCAGCCCGCAGCGACACCTTCATCGGCAGGCCGCCCCTCGGTTGCGTCGTCAGCCGCTGCACCGGCCAGGGATGGGTCGCCTCGGTCAGATCGAAGCGGAAACGGTGCATCAACACGCCGAGCGCGATAACCGCCTCCTGCAGGGCGAAGGTCGCGCCGATGCAGACGCGCGGGCCCGCACCGAAGGGCAGATACTGGAACCGGTTGATCTTCTCCCGGTTCTCCGGGAGGAAGCGCTCCGGCATGAACGCGCGCGGCTTCTGCCAATAGAGCGCGTGCCGATGGAGCGTCCAAGGCATGATTAGCACCGTTATGCCTTTTTCGATGCGGACATATTCGCCGGCCGGCGATGTCCACTCATCTTGCTCGATTGCGGCGCGGTTGATGGACGGCGCGGGCGGATAGAGCCGCAACGCCTCCTCGAAGGCGGCAAGCACATGCGGCATGCGATCAAGCCATTCGACGGGGTCAGCGCCGCTTGTCACCACCTCGTCTACCTCGCGCTCCATCACCTCGCGATAGGCCGGCGTATTGGCGATGCAGTAGAGGGTCCAGGCGAGCGCCCGCGCCGTCGTTTCATGCCCGGCGCCGATGAAAGTCAGGATATTGTCTTCGATCTCGGACGTCGAAAGACCCTCGGGCCCTTCGAGCTGCAGCAACAGCGTCAGAAAATCGTTCGGAACGCGTTCGGATTCCTCCGCCATCCGCCGCCGGCGTTGCGCCATTGTGTCGGAAACGATCGACCGGAACCGGTTCAGGACCTTCTTGCCGCCGATGCGGGTCAGCCGCGGCACCCACGGCGGCGCCATCAGGAGATCCACGGGATCGACTCGGCCCATCCGGTGCAGCAACTCCTCGACGTTGCCCGCAAAGCCTTGCTTTTCGACGGCGATCTCGCCGGAAAAGAGGGTTTCGGCGAGGATCTCGAAGGTGAGCTCAGTCATGTCGACGGCAACGTTCGTCACCAATGGCTCTGCGCCGGCGCGCTCGTAGCGCTCAACGAATTCCTCGCAGACGCGGTGCATCTGGCCGGCAAAGCCCTTGGCGTGCCGCGGCGTGAAAACCGGCGCCATCGCCTTGCGGCACCGCTTCCAGATATCGCCTTCCGCCGTCAGCAGGCCGTCGCGAAGGATCGGGCGAAGGATCAGCTGCCGGACGACCGCCATCTCGTAATTGCCGGCATTCTCGACGAGCACATGGCGGATGAGACCGGGATCGTTGACGATCAGGGTGCGCTGATTGATGAATTTCGTCTCGATCCAGGGCAGCGTGTAGGAGGGCTCGCCCCAGAGTTCCAGCGGATTGCGAAAGACCGTGCGGATGATCTGCAGCCGCGAGGGAATGCCGACCCGGGGTTCGGGCGCGGGCGGCTCGAAGGGTTCCGGTCGCGTGTCCATGATGGAGGCCTTTCTCGATCGTCTACCGTTGCAATTATATACGGCGCAATCGAGGTAGATGCTTCACGTGAATCACAAATGAGCGAAGCGGACGAGCCTCACTCGGCTCAAAGCAGGCCTTCCAGTTCGGCGAGCTTGTCGTTGACGAGCCAGCCGTAATAATTCTCCTCCGGCCAATGGACCTCGCCGCCCTGGTTTTTCGCTGCGAGCGCCGCGGCGCGCTGATCCGGATTACCGACATTGTAGAGCGTCGCGGTCAGACCTGGATTGTTGGAGATGTCCATGCCGGCGATCGAGCGATAGGCATCGATCGAGTGGCGGATCGAGGCCGCCATATAGGCGAGCGAGACGTCCGGATCCATGATCGCCTCATAAACGCCCGCGGCGTTGTTCTCATCCAGGCGCTCGTAGCCCGAAACGCGCGAAACCATGTCCGTCAGCATCAGGGCGGTCAATGGATTGATCTGGCCGAGACCGAATGTCTGGCCAGCGAAAAAGGGCTGGAAGAAGACGGCGCTGAAGCGGTTGTTCGGGAAGGATTGCCCGCCGACCGAGCGGCCGCGGAACTCGCTCTCCCACACGCGCTCGCGGCAACTCCACAGCGCATAGGAATTGTCCTTGCCGGCGCAGGCGGAAAACTGCGGTCGCGCGACGAACTCGTCAACGGACTCGCCGTCATAGCCGAACTGGAAGCTGTTGCCGGCATAGGCGGCCGCCTTGACATAATAGGATTGCAGCCGGTCATAGGCATCGACATTGTAGGTATGCTCGCCGACGATGGCGCCGATCATGTGGATCGGCGCGATGCCATAGGCGCCGGCGACCGACTTGATCTTGCCGACGAGCTGGCGATCGCTGGCGAGCAGATCACGCACTTTCTCGTATTTGGCATCGAAGGAGGTTCGGCCCGCTTTCGTGCGGCGAACCGAGGCGCCCGGTATCTTCGGCTGCTCGACGTGGCGGTTGCCCGCGGGAACCATTTCCGCCGCGGCTCCCGGACCGGCGGAGAGGCAAAGCGTGGCGATGACGAGCAAGCAGGCGGTGAGACGCACGATCTGTTCTTCCTATGAAACTCCGGACCCCCGGTCATTCGAGCGCGCGGCCCCTACGGCAAGATCATGTCGGAATAATGCCCGGCCTTCGATCGATCACCGACCGCTGTAGAAAAAATAAATGCGCCTGTCGAGGGACGGGCGCCTCACAATTCGGCGAGTGCCGGAGTTTGCTTCCCTCCGGCACAGCGATTCAAAGTGCCACAGCATCCCTTGCGCCCCTGACAGGATGCGCGGCGCTGTAGCGGGTCACAAAATATAGCGTGACAGGTCCGTGTTGGCGGCGAGATCGCCGACGTGCTCGCGGACATATTCCGCATCGATCATCACCGTCTGGCCGCCACGGTCCGGCGCGTTGAAGGACACGTCGTCGAGAACCCGCTCCATCACCGTCTGCAGGCGGCGCGCACCGATATTCTCGACGTTGGTGTTGAGCTGAACCGCGACCTCGGCGAGTGCGTCGATCGCATCCTCGGTGAAATCGAGCTTTACTTCCTCCGTGTCGAGAAGCGCCTTGTACTGGCGGATGAGGCTTGCCTCGGTCTCGGTCAGGATACGGCGGAAATCCTCCTTGGTAAGCGCGCGCAGCTCTACGCGGATCGGCAGGCGGCCCTGCAGCTCCGGAAGCAGATCCGACGGCTTGGAGACGTGGAATGCGCCGGAGGCGATAAAGAGGATGTGATCCGTCTTCACCGGCCCGTATTTCGTCGCGACCGTCGTGCCCTCGACCAGCGGCAGCAGGTCCCGCTGGACGCCTTCTCGCGATACGCCGGCACCCATGCCGCCGTCGCGGGCGGCGATCTTGTCGATCTCGTCGAGGAATACGATGCCGTCGTTCTCGGCTGCCGACACGGCCTCACGCTGGATCTGCTCGTTGTCGAGCAGCTTATCGGACTCGTCGTTGATCAACAGCTCATAGGAGGCCTTGACGGTCGTCTTGACCTTCTTGGTCCTGCCGCCGCCGAGCGCCTTGCCGAACATTTCGGAAAGATTGAGGACACCGATATTGGCGCCCGGCATGCCCGGAATCTCGAAGGCCCCCGGAGCGCCGGTTTCGGCAACATCGATCTCGATTTCCTTGTCGTCGAGCTCGTTGGCGCGCAATTTCTTGCGGAAGGAATCGCGCGTCGCGGGCGAGGCCGTCGCGCCGACCAGGGCATCGAGCACACGTTCTTCGGCGTTCTGATGGGCCTTCGCCTTGACGTCGGCGCGCTTCTTCTCCCGCACCAATGTGATGCCGACCTCAACGAGATCACGAACGATCTGCTCCACGTCACGGCCGACATAGCCGACCTCGGTGAACTTGGTGGCTTCGACCTTGACGAAGGGGGCGCCAGCAAGCTTCGCCAGCCGCCGGGAGATTTCCGTCTTGCCGACGCCGGTCGGGCCGATCATCAGGATATTTTTCGGCATCACCTCGTCGCGCAGATCGTCGTCAAGCTGCTGGCGCCGCCAGCGGTTGCGCAAGGCAATGGCAACGGCGCGCTTCGCGTCCTTCTGGCCGATGATGTAGCGGTCGAGCTCCGACACGATTTCTCTGGGTGAAAAGTTGCTCATGAATTCCTCTCAAACTCCGTGCGCGTCAGCTCCATCAGGAGCGTGCGGCCGGACTCGTCTATCCATTCGCCAAAGGGCACGAAGCCTGCCTTCGAATAGGCCCGGACCGCGCGGCGGTTGCCGGCGTCAGGGTCGATCACGATGCGGACGGCGCCGTTTTCGAACAGTCTTTCGGCAAAGGCCTTGAGCGCCAGGGCAGCGATGCCTTTTCCAGTCATTTCAGGCGGGCCTACGAAGATATCCACGCCGGGCGTGTCGGACGGCAGATCCTTCGCCCAGGGCTCGTCATACTGGGACGGCGTCCAGGACTGAATGTATCCGGCGGGCTTTCCGTCGACATGAAAAATGAAGCCCTCCACTTCGCCGCTCGCGCAGCCATCGCGGATCGATTCCAGTTCCTTGTCCGGGTCGCCCCACCACTGCCGTACATGCGGCTCTGAAAGCCAGCCATGCAGCATCGACAGGTGGCTGTCGGCTACGGACAGGAAACTGACGTCGATCCCGTCATTCGGCATCCAGCGTCTCCACCACGAGATTGTGGTTGGTGTAGACGCAGATATCACCCGCGATTTCGAGCGCGCGCCGAGCGATCTCTTCCGCGGACTTGTCGCTGTCCATCAGCGCACGCGCGGCCGCCAGGGCATAGTTTCCGCCCGAGCCGATCGCGATCGTGCCGTGTTCGGGTTCGAGCACGTCGCCATTGCCGGTGATTGCCAGCGTAATGGATCTGTCGGCGACGAGCATCATCGCCTCGAGATTGCGCAGGTATTTGTTCGTGCGCCAATCCTTGGCGAGTTCGACGGCGGCACGCATGAGCTGGTCGGGATATTGCTCGAGCTTGGCCTCGAGCCGTTCGAGCAGCGTGAAGGCATCCGCCGTCGCACCGGCAAAGCCGGCCATCACGTCGCCCTTCGACAGGCGCCGGACCTTGCGGGCGTTGCTCTTCATGACGGTCTGGCCGAGACTGACCTGACCGTCGCCCGCCATCACCACCTTGCCATCCTTGCGCACCGTGATGATGGTGGTCGCATGCATCGTTCCGTAGGGATTGTGTTCACTCATCAAGATACCTATCGGGCCCTCGGGGGCGTTGCGGCTCCACTGCACGATCGCCCTGATCGGGATGATTTAAGGGCAAAATCATGCAGCGACTTTAGAGTGCTGCAGCGATTTTTGCGAGACGCGCGCCGCTGCAGGCGAGCCTGGTTGCTTGACGCCTATGTAAGTGCACGCCGCGCGATTGCAATTGGTCGTGCAGTCTGCCGGCGATCTTCCGTGCCGCCGACCGCGATCGGTCGAATTTCCATGACGGTTCTGGATATTTCGCGCCTCCCCTGATATGGAGCGGCTCTGGAACGGTACGGGAAAAGTGTGACGTGATTTTCCTCCCGCACATCCAGCTCTAGTTTTAGTATCGATCCCGCTGATTTCCGGGCGTTTCAGAGCGAAATCATCCGGATCGAACGCGTACAGGAGAGCCTGATGGCAGAAAGCATGCCCAGCCGCAGCGGCCAAGTTTCCAGAAAGACAAATGAAACCGCTGTATCGGTCTCCGTCAACATCGACGGAACGGGAACGTCGAAGATTGCGACCGGCGTCGGCTTCTTCGACCATATGCTGGACCAGCTTTCGCGCCATTCGCTGATCGACATGGAGATCAAGGCGGACGGCGACCTGCACATCGACGACCATCACACCGTCGAGGACACCGGGATTGCGCTCGGCCAGGCACTCGCCAAGGCGCTCGGCGATCGCCGCGGCATCACGCGCTACGCCTCGATCGACCTGGCCATGGACGAAACGATGACGCGCGCCGCCGTCGATGTTTCCGGCCGGCCGTTCCTCGTCTGGAACGTGGCTTTCACCTCGCCGAAGATCGGCAGCTTCGACACGGAACTGGTGCGTGAATTCTTCCAGGCGCTGGCCCAGCATGCAGGCATCACGCTGCATATCCAGAACATCTACGGCGCCAACAATCATCATATCGCCGAGACCTGCTTCAAGTCCGTCGCCCGCGTGCTTCGCACCGCAACCGAAATCGATCCGCGCCAGGCTGGACGCGTGCCCTCGACCAAGGGAACGCTCGCCTGAGCCGGCAATACCCCGGCTGAGACCCATGGCTTCTTATCTGATCATGACCCCGCCCGGCGCACCGGCCGATGACGAAAGGGCGCGGTTCATCGCGGACGGATTTTCCTGGCCCGCATTTTTCTTTCCCGCGCTTTGGCTGATGAGCAAGCGGGCATGGCTTCTTGGAATCGCAGTTGCCGTTCTGCAAATCCTGTTAATCTTCCTGTCCAGCGTACCGGGTGCCTTTGCCCCCTCGCTTTTCATGCAACTGGCGCTCAGCCTGCTGGTATCGCTCGAAGGCCCGCTTCTGGTCGCGCGGAACCTCAAGAAGCGAGACTGGACGCTTCGCTTGATCGTCCCGGCGCGCGATCTGGAAACAGCGGAAGAGATCTATTTTTCCAACATACCGGCCACGGCGGATGGTAAGACGGCAACTCCGTTGCCGTCAGACGAGCGCTCTGCGGCGAAGCGGGCCGACAGCAGCGCCGGCCTTGGCCTCTTTCAACCCTATGGAGAACGCTGATGCGGGTCGCCATCATTGACTATGGGTCGGGCAATCTGCGCTCGGCCACGAAAGCCTTCGAACGGGCGGCACGGGAAGCCGGCATCGCGGCGGAGATCGACCTGACCGACAGGCCGGAACGGGTGGCGTCCGCCGAGCGCATCGTCCTGCCGGGCGTCGGCGCCTATGCCGATTGCCGCCGCGGCCTCGCTGCGGTCGCCGGCATGGAAGACGCGCTGAAACAGGCTGTCGAGAAGGACGGGCGTCCGTTTCTCGGGATCTGCGTCGGCATGCAACTCATGTCGTCGCGCGGGCTCGAAAAGACGATCACAAAGGGCTTCGGCTGGATTCCGGGCGACGTCAAGGAAATGACACCGGCCGATCCGTCGCTGAAAATCCCCCAGATCGGCTGGAACACGCTCAAGCTCAACCGGCCGCACGCGCTTTTTGCAGGAATTCCGACCGGCGAAAACGGCCTGCATGCCTATTTCGTGCATTCCTATCATCTCGCCGCCGAGAAACCCGAGGACGTCATCGCGGAAGCGGACTACGGCGGCCCGGTGACCGCCTTCGTCGCACGCGACAACAAGGCGGGCTCGCAGTTCCACCCGGAAAAGAGCCAGACGCTTGGCCTCGCCCTCATTTCGAATTTCCTGCGTTGGAAGCCTTGAGGCTGCCGGCGTTCATTCTTGATCGGATCAACACATGATTCTCTTCCCCGCGATCGACCTCAAGGACGGACAATGCGTGCGCCTGAAGCTCGGCGACATGGACCAGGCGACCGTCTATAATCCCGATCCGGCCGCCCAGGCGCGCGCCTTCGAGGAGCAGGGCTTCGAGTGGCTGCATGTCGTCGACCTGAACGGTGCCTTTGCCGGTGAGACGGTGAACGGCGCGGCGGTCGACGCGATCCTCGAGGCAACGCGCAATCCGGTGCAGCTTGGCGGGGGCATCCGCACCCTGGCGCACATTGAGAACTGGCTTTCGCGCGGGCTCGCACGTGTCATTCTCGGCACCGTGGCCGTGCGCGATCCGGCGCTCGTCATCGAAGCCTGCCACAAATTCCCCGGCAGGATCGCCGTCGGCATCGACGCCAAGGGCGGCAAGGTGGCGGTCGAGGGCTGGGCAGAGGCCTCCGAGCTCGGCGTCATCGAGCTTGCGAAGAAATTCGAGGGCGCCGGCGTCGCGGCGATCATCTATACGGATATCGACCGCGACGGCATTCTGACCGGCATCAACTGGGCTTCGACGCTGGAGCTTGCCGATGCGGTGTCGATCCCGGTGATCGCCTCAGGTGGCCTCGCCTCGATGGACGACATTCGCCGCATGATCCAGCCGGATGCGCGCAAGCTCGAGGGCGCCATTTCCGGTCGCGCGCTCTACGACGGCCGCATCGACCCGCAGGAAGCGCTGGCATTGATCCGCGCCGCGAGAAAGGGATGATCCGATGACCTTGAAAGCCCGCGTAATCCCCTGCCTCGACGTCAAGGACGGACGTGTCGTCAAGGGCGTCAATTTCGTCGACCTCATCGACGCGGGCGACCCGGTCGAGGCGGCGCGCGCCTATGACGCGGCCGGTGCCGACGAGCTCTGTTTCCTCGACATCACCGCCTCCTCGGACAATCGCGAAACGATCTTCGACGTCGTCGCCCGTACCGCCGAACAATGCTTCATGCCGCTCACCGTCGGCGGCGGCGTGCGGCAGGTTTCCGATATCCGCAAGCTGCTGCTTGCCGGCGCCGACAAGGTGTCGATCAACACGGCGGCGGTGAAGAATCCGGAGTTCGTCGCGGAGGCCGCCGACAAGTTCGGCAACCAGTGCATCGTCGTCGCGATCGATGCCAAGAAGGTATCCGCCGAGGGCGAGGCGGACCGCTGGGAGATCTTCACCCATGGCGGACGCGAGCGGACCGGCATCGACGCCGTCGAATTCGCCCGGAAGGTCGTCGATCTCGGCGCCGGCGAAATCCTGCTGACGTCCATGGATCGCGACGGCACGAAAAGCGGCTACGATGTCGCGCTCACGCGGGCGATTGCCGATGCGGTGCGTGCGCCCGTCATCGCCTCTGGCGGCGTCGGGACGCTCGACCACATGGTGGAAGGCGTGCGCGACGGCCACGCGACGGCGGTGCTCGCAGCGTCGATCTTCCATTTCGGCACTTACAGTATCGGCGAGGCGAAGCGTTATATGGCCGAGCACGGCATCGCCATGCGGCTCGACTGACGACTATGCGAGCATGCAAGGGCCGCGCGATTGCTACCCCCTCTGGCCCGCCGGCCATCTCCTCCACAAGGGGAGAGAACAGATGCGGCACGCTCCGCGCCTCCGTCCATGCATTCCGCTTGCCGCAGCTTATCGGTCGGACAACAGGGGCAGCCGCTTGTTTTCTCCCCCCTTGTGGAGGAGATGGCCGGCAGGCCAGAGGGGGTTGACCGGGATGCCGCACAAGACCCAAGGGAGCCAACCATGACCACGTTCACTCTTTCCGATCTCGAAAACATCGTGGCCGTGCGGGCAAAGGCGGCACCGGAGGAATCCTGGACCGCCAAGCTCGTCGCGGCCGGCCAGCGCAAGGCGGCAAAGAAGCTCGGCGAGGAGGCGGTCGAAGCCGTGATCGCTGCGATCAGCGACGACCGCAAGAATCTGGTCGATGAGAGTGCCGACCTTCTCTATCATCTTATGGTCGTATTGAACATTGCAGCCATCCCGTTGCAGGATGTAATGGACGAACTTGCCAGGCGGACCAGCCAGTCCGGCCTTGAGGAGAAGGCAAACCGGAAAAATCCATGACTATCGCAGCGAAAGACGTCGACGCCGCGGATCTTCCAGGCAACCTCCAAGGTGGGGACTACTCGCCCTATCATGTGTTCTCAGCCGAGGAATGGTCGCGCTTTCGTGCCGACACACCTTTGACGCTGACGGCCGATGAGGTGCAGCGCCTGCGCTCGCTGAACGACCCGGTCGACCTTGGCGAGGTACGCCGGATCTACCTGTCGCTGTCGCGCCTGCTTTCCGCCCATGTCGAGGCTTCGCAGATCCTGTTCCAGCAGCGCAAGCGCTTCCTCAGCATGTCCGACGAAACGAAGACGCCCTTCGTCATCGGCATCGCCGGTTCGGTCGCCGTCGGCAAATCGACGACGGCGCGCATTCTCGCCGAGCTGTTGGCGCGCTGGCCCTCGAGCCCGAAGGTCGACCTGATCACCACTGACGGCTTTCTCTACCCGAACGCGATCCTGCAGCGGGAAAACATGATGGATCGCAAGGGTTTTCCGGAGAGCTACGACATCGGCGCGCTCCTGCGCTTCCTCTCGGCGATCAAGGCGGGCCAGCCGAACGTCAAGGCACCAACTTATTCGCACCTGACCTACGACGTCATCCCGGACCGGTTCCAGACCATCGACCGGCCGGACATCCTGATCTTCGAAGGAATCAACGTGCTGCAGTCGCGCAATCTGCCGGCCGACGGCAAGATCGTGCCGATGGTATCGGATTTCTTCGATTTCTCGATCTATATCGATGCCGAGGAAAGCCTCATACACAGCTGGTACGTGAGCCGCTTCATGCGGCTGCGCGAAACGGCCTTCAAGAGCCCGCAGTCCTTCTTCCACCGCTATGCGACGATCAGCGAGGACGCGGCACGCGCCATCGCCGAGGGGCTCTGGCACAACATCAATCTGAAAAACCTGCACCAGAACATCCTGCCGACACGGCCGCGCGCGGACCTGATCCTGCAGAAGGGCCCCAACCACCTGACGCAAACGGTGGCGCTCCGGAAGCTTTGAAGCGAGCACGGCGCCCCAGTACGGCCGCGCCCGATTCCTCATCCGACTTCTAAGGATTGACCCGGCGCAAGGTGAGATTCAGGCGGCCGCCGTTCTTCAGGAGCGTCGAGGTGTTCGGATAGATGCGGTCGACGCCGTGGAAGGCTAGCCTGCCTTCGCCGCCGAGCACGACGACGTCGCCGCTTGCAAGCTTGAACGAGATCGTCTGTCCACTGCGTTCCCGGCCCCCAACCCGAAAGAGGCAGGTATCGCCGAGCGATATCGAAACGACGGCGGTCTCGAGGTCCTTCTCGTCCCTGTCCTGATGCAGGCCCATGCGCGCGTCTGCGGAATAGAAGTTGACGAGGCAGGCCTCCGGCTCCTTGTCGCTTGCCGAAACTGCGCGCCAGATGTCGTTGAGTGCGGCCGGCATTGCCGGCCAGGGCTTGCCCGTCACCGGGTGCTTCGCCTGGTAGCGATAGCCCCCTTCCCGATCGGTAACCCAGCCGAGCGGACCGCAATTGGTCATGCGCACCGACATCGGCTTGCCGGTCTTCGGCATTTCCGGCACGAAGAGCGGCGCCTCCGTCACGACCAGGCGAATGGCCTCGACCAATTCCTCCTGACGGGAGCGGTCGAGGAAACCCGGAATATGTCTTATCCCTTTCGGCAGAACCTGCATTGTGTGTGTCCCGTCATCCGCTGCTGCGATCGACGGGCCCCAGTTCGTCAAACCCGAACTCGCCCGCTCTATAGCTATCGCGGAACTCGGTCGCCACCCGAAAAAAACCGCCGCTCAGCCAGCGTCCAGATCCGGAATGCGCAGAACCTGCCCCGGATAGATCTTGTCGGGATCTTTCAGCATCGGCTTATTCGCTTCGAAGATCAGCGGGTGTTTGGCGCCCTTACCCTTGCCGTACTGCGTCTCGGCAATCTTCCAGAGATTGTCGCCCTTCTTAACGGTGTAGAAGACGGGGGCCTTGGCGGGTGCGGGCGCGGCGCCGGCGTCCGCGACCTTAAGATCGGAGGCTTCCACCGCCGACACGCCGAGCGTGTTGCCGACAGCCACGACGGCCTTTTCGAACGTCGACTGATCCTTGACGACGCCCTTGAGGACAACCTTGTCGTCCACGACTTCGACCTGCACGTCCTTGGTGCCGAGGTCATGCGAGGCGAGTTCCTTCTGGACACTGTCGGCATCCGGCGGCGTATCGTCGCTGCCGATCCCAAGCTTCTTGCCGGCATTCTTGATAAAGCTGAACAAACCCATGGTTGCCTCCTCTTCCGCAGATGCCCCTCGATAAAAGAGGGCGGCACCGGCGAAAGTTCAAGAGAGCGGCCGAAAGATTCACTTGGCCCGTACGAGGAGCCGCGGGCGCGGTTTCTTACGCACGCTCGCAGACTTCCTCACTCGCCGCCGGGCCGCCCGCGAAGCTTCTTGATTTCGGCGCGGCCGGATTTCTCCTTCAGCCGCCGCTCGATCGAACTGCGGGTCGGCTTCGTCTTCTTGCGCGGGGGTGGCGGCGGCTCGGCCGCCTTCAGAATGAGCTCCTTCAGCCGCTCGCGGGCATCCTCGCGATTGCGCTCCTGGCTGCGAAAACGACTGGCCTCGATCATCAGCACGCCGTCCTTTGAGGCACGGCGGCCCGCAAGCCTCAATGCATTTGCCTTGACGCGATCCGGCAGCGACGGCGAGGCCTGAATGTCGAAGAAGAGCTGGACCGCCGTCGACACCTTGTTGACGTTCTGTCCGCCCGGTCCTCCGGCCAGCACGAACTGCTCCGTCAATTCCCAGCCGGCAATGACGATGCCGTCGTTGATGTACAGCGGTTCGCTGGCCATGGTTGCTCCGTTTCAGTCGTGCTGATGCCGCGGGCAGGCGGTTCCCCTTCCCCTCTCTAACCCATCAGAATCGATCACGTTCATGATTTTGGATCGAATCGCTCCGAAATCCACTGTGGCCTATAGCGAAGCATTTGAAAACAATCGGGATAAAACGCGAAAACCCGGCCCAACGGACCGGGTTTCACGTGAATCATAGCCGGCGATCTTTATTCGGCGGCGACCTTCGCTCCGGGTGCCGCGTCGCGCACGCTGCCGTCGACATGGCTTTCGAACTTGGCGAAGTTGGCGACGAACATGTCGACCAGGCGGCGCGCCTGGGAGTCATAGGCCACGCCGTCCGCCCATGTCGAACGCGGATCGAGAATGCCGTCGTTGACGCCCGGCACGGATACCGGGACGGCAAAGCCGAAATTCGCGTCGGTGCGGAACGCCGCATCGTTGAGCGAACCGTCAAGGGCTGCCGAAAGCAGCGCACGCGTCACCTTGATCGGCATGCGATGCCCCGTGCCGTAGGCGCCGCCGGTCCAGCCGGTGTTGACTAGCCAGCAGGTGACGCCGTTCTTGGCAATGAGGTCCTTCAGCAGATTGCCGTATTCCGACGGATGGCGCGGCATGAACGGAGCGCCGAAGCAGGTCGAGAAGGTCGCTTCCGGTTCGGTCACGCCCTTTTCCGTTCCGGCGACCTTGGCCGTGTAGCCGGACAGGAAGTGATACATCGCCTGTTCGGGTGTCAGCCTGGCGATCGGCGGCATGACGCCAAAGGCATCCGCCGTCAGCATGATGACGGTGCGCGGCTGCGGCGCCGTGCCCGTTTCGCTGGCATTCGGAATGAAGTCCAGCGGATAGGCGATACGGGTGTTTTCCGTCAGCGAGCCGTCGTCGAAGTCAGGTACGCGGCGCTGATCGAGCACGACGTTCTCCATCACGGTGCCGAAGCGCCGGGTTGTGGCATAGATCTCCGGCTCGGCCGTGGCCGAGAGCTTGATCGCCTTGGCATAGCAGCCGCCCTCGAAATTGAAGACGCCGTCCTCGCCCCATCCGTGCTCGTCATCGCCGATGAGCGTGCGGGCGGGGTCGGCCGAAAGCGTGGTCTTGCCCGTGCCGGAGAGGCCGAAGAAGATGGCAGTGTCTCCCGCGGGACCGACATTGGCCGAGCAATGCATCGGCATGACATCCTTTTTCGGCAGGAGATAGTTGAGCACCGTAAAGACCGACTTCTTCATTTCGCCGGCATAGGAGGTGCCGCCGATCAGGACGAGGCCGTTCGTGAGGTCACAGGCGATTACCGTCTCGCTGCGGCAACCGTGGCGCGCCGGATCCGCCCGGAAGCTCGGCAAGTCGATGATCGTCAGTTTCGGCTCGAAGCCCGCAAGCGCCTCGCGCGCCGGGCGGATCAAGAGATTGCGGATAAAAAGCGAGTGCCAGGCGAGCTCGGTGACGACGCGCGTCGGCAGGGCATGGGCCGGATCGGCGCCGCCGATGAGGTCCTGCACGTAAAGCGACTTGCCCTTGGCATGAGCAAGCATGTCCTGGCGCAGGCGCTCGAAGTTTTCGGCCGACATCGCGTTGTTGTTGTCCCACCAGATCTGGTCAGCGGTCGCCGCGTCGCGGACGACGAACTTGTCCTTGGGGGAGCGGCCCGTGTGCTGCCCGGTCCGAGCGCAGAGTGCGCCGTGTGCGGTCAATTGCGCCTCGCCACGGCGAAGGGCGTCCTCGTAAAGCTCCGCTGCCTCGAAGTTGTAGCGGACGAAAGCCAGGTCCGAAAAGCCTATTGTTTCCAGTCCGTTCGAGGGGTTGCGGCTGCCGAGTTGCTCCATGGTCAAGCTTCCTTTGTCATTGGCCATCGGTGGTGAAGATCGTCGGAACATACCGACAAGGTTGATCGAAGACAAGATATCGACTCCTAAAACAATAATGATATCAGTATATTAATCGATTTAAAGAAAAATGTGTATTTTTTAATCGGTTGAATTATGCTTCACCAAGACACATTTGTCGGCCAGTCCCGAGACGATTGACAGGCGGCGCTTTTCTGCTTCGCCACAATTTGTTCCACCTTTATACTCAAGTAACGCCGATGACTCGCGATTGCCGCGATTCCTGCAGCGGGTCTGGCCAACGGACCAAAATAAGACGGAGTTGAATACGATGCAGACCATCGCGCTTGTCGATGACGACCGCAATATCCTGACATCCGTGTCCATCGCGCTGGAAGCCGAGGGCTACAAGGTCGAAACCTACACCGACGGTGCATCGGCACTCGAGGGCCTGCTGGCGCGTCCGCCGCAGCTCGCAATCTTCGACATCAAGATGCCGCGCATGGACGGCATGGAGCTGTTGCGCCGCCTGCGGCAGAAATCCGACCTGCCGGTGATTTTCCTGACGTCTAAGGACGAGGAGATCGACGAGCTTTTCGGTCTCAAGATGGGTGCCGACGATTTCATCACCAAGCCCTTTTCCCAGCGCCTGCTGGTCGAGCGCGTGAAGGCGATCCTGCGCCGCGCGCCGAATCGCGACCTTGCCGCGGTCGGCGCCATCGGCACGGCAAAGGCTTCCGACGCACCGTCCCGGTCGCTGGAACGCGGCCAGCTCGTGATGGACCAGGAGCGCCACACCTGCACCTGGAAGAACGAGTCGGTCACGCTTACAGTCACCGAATTTCTCATCCTGCACTCGCTGGCGCAGCGTCCGGGCGTGGTGAAGAGCCGCGACGCATTGATGGATGCCGCCTATGATGAGCAGGTCTATGTGGATGACCGCACGATCGACAGCCACATCAAGCGGCTTCGCAAGAAGTTCAAGATGGTCGACAACGACTTCGACATGATCGAAACACTTTACGGCGTCGGCTATCGTTTTCGCGAGACGGCCTGAGGGCCTTAGCACCACGCTTGCCATGGCGGCGATTGTGGATCATGCAGAAATGGCGTAACGGCGACGCGGGAGTGGCAACCCGCGTCGAGCAGGCCGCGTCCGCGGGACAAGAGCCGCCCCGGCGCATGAGCCGGGAACCAGGCGGAGCCCCGGGATCAGGCGGATGCAATGTGCCGGCGCACTGCATTCAAAGAGCTACAGCGTCCTTTGCGCATCTGATTAGACGCGCGGCGCTTTAGGAGAAGAAGGCGACGGAATTTTCGTCGTGGGAGCGGGAGACTTGGTAGAAGTCTTGCAGGGCGATCTCGAGGATATCGAAGGGCGGGCATCGGCGCGCAGCGAGCGCCGATGGGCGCACCCCTTCACGCTGATCCGGCGCCTGTTCGGCAATGCCGTCTTTTCGAGCCTCACCCGGCGCATCGTCTTCTTCAACCTCGTCGCGCTCGTGGTGCTCGTCGGCGGCATCATGTATCTCAACCAGTTCCGCGAGGGCCTGATCGACGCCCGGGTGGAAAGCCTGCTCACCCAGGGCGAGATCATCGCCGGGGCCATTTCGGCCTCCGCCTCGGTCGACACCAACTCGATCACCATCGATCCGGAAAAACTGCTCGAACTGCAGGCCGGTGAAAGCATCACGCCGCTGCCGAACGACGAGGATCTCGAATTCCCGATCATCCAGGAGCGTGTAGCACCGGTCCTCAGACGGCTGATTTCGCCGACGCGGACGCGCGCCCGTCTCTTCGACGCCGATGCCGATCTCCTGCTCGACTCCCGCCACCTCTATAGCGGCGGCCAGGTGCTGCGCTTCGACCTTCCGCCGGTCGACCCGGAAACGACCGGCATCGCCGACAAGCTCAGCATGTGGCTCAACCGGCTGCTGCAGCCGGGCGACCTGCCGCTCTACAAGGAGCCGCCGGGCGGCAACGGCTCGATCTATCCGGAGGTGATGAATGCGCTGACCGGTGTGCGCGGCGCCGTCGTGCGGGTGACGGAGAAGGGCGAGCTCATCGTTTCGGTCGCAGTGCCGGTGCAGCGTTTCCGCGCCGTGCTTGGCGTACTCCTGCTTTCGACGCAGGCGGGCGACATCGACAAGATCGTCCATGCCGAGCGCCTGGCCATCATCCGCGTCTTCGGTGTTGCCGCGCTCGTCAACGTGATCCTGTCGCTGCTTCTGTCGTCGACGATCGCCAATCCGCTGAGAAGGCTGTCGGCTGCCGCGATCCGCGTGCGCCGCGGCGGCGCTAAGGAACGGGAGGAAATCCCGGATTTCTCGTCGCGCCAGGACGAAATCGGTAACCTCTCCGTGGCGCTTCGGGAAATGACGACGGCGCTCTATGACCGCATCGCGGCGATCGAAAACTTTGCCGCCGACGTCAGCCACGAGCTCAAGAACCCGCTCACGTCGCTGCGCAGCGCCGTCGAGACCCTGCCGCTCGCGCGCAACGACGACTCGAAGAAGCGGCTGCTCGACGTCATCCAGCATGACGTACGCCGCCTCGACCGGCTGATCAGCGATATCTCCGACGCCTCGCGGCTCGATGCCGAACTGGCGCGCAGCGACGCCAAGAAGATCGACCTGGAGAAGCTGCTCGGCGATCTCATCGATATTTCCCGACAGATCCGCAGCAAGAAGAAGCCGGTGCTCCTCGACTTCGTCATCGACCGCAAGGACAATCCGCGGGCAAGCTTTGTCGTCAACGGCTACGAGCTGCGCATCGGCCAGATCGTCACGAACCTCATCGAAAATGCCCGCTCCTTCGTGCCCGAGCAGAATGGCCGCATCGTCGTGCGCCTGACCCGGTCGCGGTCCCGCTGCATCGTCTATGTCGAAGACAACGGACCAGGCATCCAGGCCGAAGACATCGATCGCATTTTCGAACGCTTCTATACCGACCGGCCGGAGGGCGAGGACTTTGGCCAGAATTCCGGCCTCGGCCTTTCGATCTCGCGCCAGATCGCCGAAGCGCATGGCGGCACGCTGAAGGCGGAAAACATCGTCGGCCAGGGCGGGCACGTGACCGGCGCCCGCTTCATCCTCGCGCTGCCCGCCGAGCCGCACCAGTGACCGCGCCTACCTGCAATATCCACGCAACGGCCATCGTTCTCGGCTCGACCGGATTTCTGATTACCGGCCCTTCCGGTTCGGGCAAGTCGGCCCTGGCGCTTTCCTGCATTTCCGAGGCGAGGCGGCGCGGACGTTTCGCGGCACTCGTCGCCGACGACCGGGTCGACCTCAGCCTTTTAAACGATCGGATAATCGCCCGGTGCCCCCCATCCATTCGCGGCCTGATCGAGATCCGCGGCGGCGGCATCGTCGCCGCCGAAACGGTTTCGGCCTGCGTTCTCGACTGGGCGATTATGCCGGTCCGACCGTCCGGCGATGAGCGTCTGCCGCCCGAGAACGAAGAGCTGCAGCTAGATATTGGGCGAAGTCTGCCGCTGTTGCGCGTTCCCGTTGAAAACCTCGTTTCGCCTCTCGATGCACTGCACGCGCTGCTACCCAAAAATCTAGCACTTTAGCCTTATCCGAAGGCATAAGGGCTGCTTTTTCGGCATTTTTGGCTTGCACTTCCCCTTTTCCTTGCCAAGATGGCCGCCCCAACAGGTGGACGAAATTGCTGCATTGCGATATCTGACCATCAACGAGTTGCTATGCAGTTGGAGCAAAGATACCCATGATCGGACTTGTGCTTGTCACCCATGGCAAGCTGGCGGAAGAGTTTCGGCATGCTTTGGAGCATGTGGTCGGTCCGCAAAAAGCTATCGAGACCGTGTGCATCGGGCCCGAGGACGACATGGACCAGCGGCGTCAGGATATCCTCGATGCGGTCGCGGGCGCGGACGAGGGCAATGGCGTCATCATCCTGACGGACATGTTCGGCGGCACGCCTTCCAACCTTGCCATCTCGGTGATGCGCAGCGGCAGCGTCGAGGTGATCGCGGGGGTCAATCTGCCGATGCTGATCAAACTTGCCGGGGTTCGCGGCGAGAGTGACATGGACAAGGCCCTCGTCGAGGCCTCCGAGGCGGGGCGCAAATACATCAATGTCGCCAGCCGCGTGCTGAGTGGAAAATGATGGACCATCGCCCGGACATGTCGCTGACTCGGGAGCTGCTGATCATCAACAAACGCGGCTTGCATGCACGCGCTTCGGCGAAATTCGTCCAGACCGTCGAAGCCTATGATGCCGAGATCACCGTCTCCAAGGACGGCATGACGGTCGGCGGCACGTCAATCATGGGGCTGATGATGCTCGCCGCCAGCACGGGCTGCACCGTTTTCGTGACCGCCAGCGGCGTGCAGGCGGAAGAGGCGCTCAACGCCCTCGACGCCTTGGTGCGCGACAAGTTCGGCGAAGAGATCTGACGCGGTTCGTCGCGCGATCAGACCGAGGGTCACTTCCCGCGCATCGCCCGATATAAACATATAAAGACTTCTTTATATCGCGGTTGCCCTACCCGTCGATTCCTGATAGACCGTGGCCACTCTCCCCGCGATCCTGCGCGGGAGGCATTGTTATGCCGCCAGAAGGCCAAGGGGCCGGCGCGGCCGGAAGAGATCAGCCCTGGAGAACTCCATGACCGCAACTCAGGACTATATTGTCGCCGATATCGGGCTCGCCGATTTCGGTCGCAAGGAAATTGCCATCGCCGAAACGGAAATGCCGGGCCTGATGGCCTGCCGCGAGGAATTCGGTGCATCGAAGCCGCTGAAGGGCGCGCGCATCACCGGCTCGCTGCATATGACCATCCAGACCGCCGTGCTGATCGAGACGCTGGTTGCGCTCGGTGCCGAGGTTCGCTGGGCGTCGTGCAACATCTTCTCGACCCAGGATCACGCTGCTGCCGCCATCGCAGCAAGCGGTGTTCCGGTCTTCGCCGTCAAGGGCGAAACGCTTGAGGAATACTGGACCTATACCGACAAGATCTTCCAGTGGGCCGACGGCGGCCTCTCGAACATGATTCTCGACGATGGCGGGGACGCCACCATGTACATCCTGCTCGGCGCACGCGCCGAAGCCGGCGAGAACGTGCTTTCGAACCCGGGTTCGGAAGAGGAGGAAATCCTCTTTGCACAGATCAAGAAGCGTCTCGCCGCCTCCCCGGGCTGGTTCACCAAGCAGCGCGACGCCATCAAGGGCGTCACCGAAGAAACGACCACCGGCGTCAACCGCCTCTACCAGCTCCAGGCCAAGGGTCTGCTTCCCTTCCCGGCGATCAACGTCAACGACAGCGTCACGAAGTCGAAGTTCGACAACAAGTACGGCTGCAAGGAATCGCTCGTCGACGGCATCCGCCGCGGCACCGACGTGATGATGGCCGGCAAGGTCGCCGTCGTTTGCGGATATGGCGACGTCGGCAAGGGCTCGGCTGCCTCGCTGAAGGGCGCGGGCGCCCGCGTAAAGGTCACCGAAGTCGACCCGATCTGCGCGCTGCAGGCCGCCATGGACGGCTACGAAGTGGTCCAGCTCGAGGACGTCGTTTCGACCGCCGATATCTTCATCACGACGACCGGCAACAAGGACGTCATCCGCATGGACCACATGCGCGAGATGAAGGACATGGCGATTGTCGGCAACATCGGCCACTTCGACAACGAAATCCAGGTTTCGGCGCTGCGCAACCTCAAATGGACCAACATCAAGCCGCAGGTAGACATGATCGAGTTCCCGAAGGGCAACCGCATGATCCTGCTTTCGGAAGGCCGCCTGCTCAATCTCGGCAACGCCACCGGCCATCCGTCTTTCGTTATGTCGGCCTCCTTCTCCAACCAGGTGCTGGCGCAGATCGAGCTCTTCACCAAGGGCGGTAACTACAAGAACGAGGTCTACGTGCTGCCGAAGCAGCTCGATGAGAAGGTCGCCCGCCTGCATCTCGCAAAGCTCGGTGCCAAGCTGACCGAGCTCTCGGAAGAGCAGGCCGCCTATATCGGCGTGAAGCCGCAGGGTCCGTTCAAGGCCGAACACTACCGGTACTAATCGTTAGCCGGACAATCCACAAGATGTTGTGGCCGCGATCTTGACAGGAGATCGCGGCCTCTTTTTTGAGCCGCGCACTTTCCGGCGATTCGTCAAACAAGTATGCTTAAGTCATTGATTCGTGACGCTACTGCAGCGTCCTTCGCGCGTCTCAAAAGACGCGCAGCGCTGGAGGGCGGACCTTCGAGTGTCACGGATGGGGATGTCTTGTCGGACATGCGGCAAACAGACGGAGACAGACCGGGGATGCAATCGCAACTGACGCAAACCCCTTTCAGGGGTTTCGGTGCATGGCGGCGTAAGGTCGGCGGCAACTTCCGGACAAACGGGGACGGCGGCGCCATGGAAACTGAACGATCGACGCTTTTCGGCGGGGACCTTGGGGCGCCTACACTGGTGCGGCGGTTGCTCGCAAGCACCGTGTTCTTCGCGGCGACCGACGCAGCGGCCCAGGCGTCGACGCCCGTGGCCAAGGCCATATTCGGCTCCTCCGAAGTCGTCACCTTTTCCGTGCTGATCGGCGTTATTTCCGCCGCCATGATTTCTGCCATCTGGCTCATCCGCCAGCGCGGCAATATCGAGGCCGAGAACCGCGAACTGAGGTCCGGACTTTCCGATGCAAACCAGCGGATTTCCCGTTTCCAGGCCCTCATCGCCGACAAGAACCGGCGCATCGTGATCTGGGACGGTCTGGCCGAACGCCCCGAGTTCCTCGGACAGCTTCCCGTCGAAACCGGCGCTCCGCAGGACGACCGCACTTTTCTCGCCTTCGGACGCTGGCTCAAGGCGCCATCAGCCAGCCAGCTCGAGAAGGCGATCGAGACATTGCGCGCGCAGGCGCAAAGCTTCGACCTCGTGCTCGAAACGCAGCGCAACGAGGTGCTGGAAGCCCAGGGCCGCGTTTCCGGCGGACGGGCATTCGTGCGTTTCATCGCGCTCAACAATCTCCGCGCCGAACTTGCCGAGCTGAAACTGGAACGCGATCGTCTGCACGCATCGCTGTCGACCTTCCGCACGCTGCTCGACGCCATCGACCTGCCTGTCTGGCAACGGACCGCCGACGGCAAGCTCGAATGGGTCAACGAAGCCTATGCCGAGGCAGTCGAGACACAGAGCACGAGCCTCGCCGTCGCCGAAGGGCGCGAATTGCTTTCGACTGCGGCGCGCGAAAAAATCCGCGCCGTTTCAACCCTTGAAACGCCTTTCAGCGACAAAGTTTCGACAGTGGTCAAGGGCAATCGCACTTTCTTTGATGTCGTCGACGCCCGCAGCCCGGTCGGCTCGGCCGGCATCGCCATCGACGTCTCCGGCACCGAGGCCGTGCGCGAGGAGCTTGCCCGCACCTTGAAGAGCCATGCGGAGACGCTCGACCATCTGGCCACGCCCGTAGCGATCTTCGACGGCAATCAGCGCCTGCAGTTCTACAACCAGGCGTTCCAGCGGCTCTGGAACCTCGACATGGGCTTCCTCGAGCGCAAGCCCGACAACGGGGAGGTGCTCGACCGGCTGCGGGCCGGCGGCAAGCTTCCCGAACAGCTCAACTGGAAACAATGGAAGGCCAATGCGCTGTCCGTCTATCAGGCGCTCGATACGCAATCCGACCTCTGGCACCTGCCGAACGGCCAGACGCTCCGCGTCTTCGCCACCGCCCGGCCGCAGGGCGGCGCAACCTGGGTCTTCGAGAACCTGACCGAGAAGGTCGATCTTGAAACCCGTTACAATACCCTGCTCCAGGTCCAGGGCGAAACGATCGACCATCTCGCCGAAGGGGTCGCGGTGTTCGGGCCAGATGGCCGCATCCGGCTTTCCAACCCGGCCTTCCGGGCGATCTGGGGCATCAGCGAGGCGGAGGCCAAGCCCGGTACGCATATTCGCGCCGTCGAACAGGCGTGCCTGCCATCCTACGACCAGCCGGATGGCTGGAAGCGGTTTGCCCATATCATCACCAGCTTCGACGACGAACGGCCGTCGAGCCGCGGCATTCTGGAGTTGCGCACCGGCCTGATCCTCGATTACGCCGTGATCCCGCTGCCGAACGCCCAGACGATGCTGACCTTCGTCAACATCACCGACAGCGTCAGGGTCGAGCGCGCCCTGACCGAGAAAAACGAGGCGCTGCGTAAGGCTGACGCCCTGAAAAACGATTTCGTTCATCACGTCTCCTATGAATTGCGCTCGCCGCTCACAAACATCATCGGCTTCGCCGATCTCCTGAAGACGCCCGCTTTCGGCGAGCTTAACGAGCGCCAGGCGGAATATGTCGACCATATCGCGACGTCCTCGTCGCTGCTGCTGACGATCGTCAACGATATCCTCGACCTGGCGACCGTCGACGCGGGCATCGTCGAGCTCGACATGTCCGAGGTGAACCTCGTCGATTTCCTCGACGACGTCGCGCATCAAATGGCCGACAGGCTTGTCGAAAGCGGCGTCGCCTTGCGGGTGGATGCGCCCGACAACCTCGGCCGCATGGTCGCGGACCAGCAGCGGCTGAAGCAGATCTTCATCAAGCTTCTCACCAACGCTGCCAACTTTGCGCCCGATGGCAGCACCATCGATCTCAAGTGCCGGCGTGAAGGCAGCGATTTCGTCTTCTCCGTCAGCGATTCCGGCCCCGGAATCCCGCAGGATGTACTGAACACCGTCTTCAACCGCTTCGAAAGCTACGGCCAGCACGGCGGCGCCGGTCTCGGACTGTCGATCGTGGAGAGCTTCGTCAGCCTGCACCACGGCACCGTTTCGATCCGCAGCAAGGAAGGCGAAGGCACCGAGGTCACCTGCCGCATTCCGTCGTCCGAAATGCCGAAGATCATCGCGGCCGAATAATGAAGCATCTGCAACGGTTTCTGAAGGACGAGGCCGCCACCATCGAGCTTGGCGAAGACCTGGCGCTGGCGCTGAAGGCCGGCGATTGCGTCGCCCTGTCCGGCGATCTCGGCGCGGGAAAATCGACCTTCGCGCGCGCCCTGCTGCGGGCGATCGCCGACGACGAGACGCTCGAAGTGCCGAGTCCCACCTTCACACTCGTGCAAAACTACGACCTGCGCATCCCCGTCGCGCATTTTGACCTCTATCGCCTCGCCGACGCTTCGGAACTCGACGAACTCGGCTTCGACGAGGCCCTTTCCGACGGAATCTGTCTCGTCGAATGGCCGGAGAAGGCTGAGGAAGCGCTTCCTTCCGAACGCATCACGCTCACCTTCACACATGAGGGCGATGGACGCCGGCTTGCGATCTCCGCGCCCGATATTTCATTCGAGCGAATCTCCCGCTCGCTGGCGGTCCGCAGCTTCCTCTCGCAAAGCGGCTACGCGACGGCCCAGCGCCGGCATTTGAGCGGTGACGCGTCGATCAGGGCCTATGAACGGATTGAAACTGACGGTGAGCCGGCGAAGATTCTCATGGATGCGCCGAGGCATAAGCCGGGCCCCATTCTCCAGGACGGAAAATATTACCAGCAGCTCGCGCATCTCGCCGAGGACGTCGTTCCATTCGTCGCGATCTCCGAACTGCTGCGCGGACGCGGCTTCGCCGCGCCGGCGATTTATGCCCGCGACCTCGACAAGGGCATCCTGCTGATCGAGGATCTGGGCTCCGAGGGCATTCTCGACGCGGAGGGAAGACCGGTCGCCGAGCGCTATCTCGAAAGCGTACGCGTGCTCGCCCGCCTTCATGGCGAGCCGCCGAAGCGCGAGATTGCCATTGGCGATGGCCTCATCCACCGCGTTCCCGATTTCGATCGCACGGCGATCAAGATCGAGACGAGCCTGCTGATCGACTGGTACCTGCCATGGAAGCGCGGCGAAGGGGCCTCCGACAGCGAGCGCAAAGAATACTTCGCCATCTGGGACCAGCTCATCGACGTTCTCGAATCGGCCGAAAAGAACCTGCTGCTGCGCGATTTTCACTCGCCGAACATTCTCTGGCGCGCGGAGCGTAAAGGGCTCGACCGCGTCGGCATCATCGATTTCCAGGACGCGATGATCGGCCCGACCGCCTATGATGTCGCATCGCTCACGCAGGATGCGCGCGTGACCATCGGCGAGGATCTTGCCGACCGGCTGATCAATGCCTATCTCGCCGAGCGCAAGGCCTCCGGTCCATTTGACGCGACAAGCTTTCTTCGCGATTGGCACCTGATGTCGGCGCAACGCAACTGCAAGCTCGCCGGCATCTGGGTCCGGCTGATGCAGCGTGACGGCAAGCCGGGTTATATGAAACACATGCCCCGCACCTTCGCTTATCTGAACCGTGCGCTCGGCCATGAGGTGCTGACACCCTTGCGCGATTGGTGCATTAAGGCTGGAATCCTGGCTAGCGAATCAGCCAACTGACAGGAAATCATGCCCATCACCAATGCCATGGTGCTTGCGGCCGGACTGGGCACCCGCCTTCGGCCAATCACCGATACACTGCCGAAGCCACTCGTCCGGATCGCCGGCAAGCCAATGATCGACTACGTGCTGGACATCCTGGCGGCCGCCGGCGTGACCAAGGCGGCGGTGAACGTTCATCACTTTGCCGACCAGATGGAAGAGCATCTCCGTCGCCGTGAGACGCCGCATATCCTGATTTCGGACGAGCGCGGCGCCTTGATGAATTCCGGCGGCGGGCTTGCCAAGGGGCTGAAGCTGCTGGACGACGGGCCGCTGATCGTCATGAATGCCGATCTCTTCTGGATCGGCGAGGAGGCGGGAAAGCCGAGCAATCTTCAAAGGCTTGCCGATTTCTTCGATCCGCAGAAGATGGACATGGCACTCCTCTGCGTGCGCCTCGAGGATACGACCGGGCACAACGGCAAGAAGGATTTTTCGCTCGCCGAGGACGGCAGGCTCGCGCGCTACGAGGACGGCATGGACAGTCCCGTCGTTTATGCCGGCGCGATCGCCATGGAGTCGCGCCTCTTTGCCGATGCGCCGAGCGATGCCTTCAACCTCAACATCTATTTCGATCGCGCGATCGCCAGAGGACGCCTCTTCGGGCTGATGCTCGACGGCCACTGGATGACCGTCGGCACACCGGAAGCGATCGGTGAAGCCGAGGCGGTCGTAAAGCGCTTCCAGCCGGGAGGATAGCTTGCCCGGCCACGCCTCGAACGTCTTCACGATCCCCACTGGTCTGCCCTTCCTCAGGACCTTGGCGCAAAAGCTCTGCGACGGCGGGCTGGTTCCGGATTTCAAGTACGATCCAGCAGACCCGCTGATGCTTGCCGGCGTGACGATCTTCGTTCCCACGCGACGGTCGGCGCGCGTGCTTCGCTCGGAGTTCGTCGATCTGCTTGGTGGCCGCTCGGCAATCCTGCCGACGATCCGGGCGCTCGGCGAGACGGACGACGACAGCGGCTTTTTCGACGCCGAAGTGCCAGCGATCCTCGATCTCGCCCCACCTCTATCCGGCACCGCGCGCCTGATCGAGCTCGGCCGGCTTATTCTCGCCTGGCGCAACCAGCTGCCTCAGGCGGTTCTCGATATCCATGGCGAAAGTCCGCTGATCGCGCCGGCGAGTCCCGCCGATGCCATCTGGCTCGCGCGCAATCTCGCCGACCTGATCGACGCCGTGGAAACCGAGGAACTCGACTGGGAGGCGCTCGACGAGCTCGACGCCGGCGAACATGCGCTCTGGTGGCAGTTGACGCTGGCCTTCCTGAAGATCGCCCGCACCTACTGGCCGGAGCGGCTGGACGAGCTCAAGCAATCCTCTCCTTCGCGCCACCGCAACGCCGTTCTGCAGGCGGAAACACAGCGCATCGCCGCAGGCAAGCTGAGCGGGCCGATCATCATCGCCGGCTCGACCGGGTCGATCCCCGTGACGGCCGCGCTTATTGCAGCCGTGAGCAGGCTGCCGAACGGCACTATCGTTCTGCCGGGCCTCGATCAGACGATGAGCGATACGGAATGGGAGCTGATCGTCGGCGATGCTTCGACTGGCTTCACAAGAGATCCGGCAAGCCGCAGCCACCCGCAATACGGCTTCTACCGCCTGCTGAAACGCATGGGCATCGGGCGGCGTGATGTCCTGACACTCCAGCCGGCCGACGACTTCCTCGACTACCGCAGCATGGTTCTCTCGCGCGCCCTGCTTCCGGCAAAGGCGACCGACAGCTGGACCCGCGCGCGTGACGATTTCGATCAGGCGAAACTTCTCTCGGCCTTCGCAGACGTCGCGCTGATCGAGACGGCCAATGAACGGGAGGAGGCTACGGCCATTGCCATCGCACTCCGGCTCGCGCTTGCCGACAGCGATGAAAGCCAGGCGGCGTTGATCACCCCGGACCGCGGCCTTGCGCGGCGAGTCGGGGCGGAGCTTGCCCGCTTCGGCATCGAGGCCGACGATTCCGCCGGCACGCCGCTCTCCGCCACAGCCGCCGGCGCCATCGTCCGTTTGCTGCTGGAGGCGGCGTTGCGGCCGGGCGATCCCGTGCCGCTGGTCGCTCTCTTGAAGCACCCGCTCGCCCGCTTCGGCGGGGCGACCGAGGATGTCCGGCGCGCCGCCGATGCGCTGGAACTTCTGGCGCTGCGCGGCGGTACCAGCAATGCCGACATTTCGGCGCTTGTCCCCCTCGTCGAGCAGGCACTCGAAAAGCGAAAGCAGGATCGTCATCCGCCTCCGTGGCAGAGTCGCCTCAACGAGGAGGACATAACCGCCGCCCGCATGCTTGCCGAACGCATTGCGTTGGCCGCCGAACCCTTGACGAGCGCGTCCGCGATCGGCATCGACGGCCGGCTTCGGTCCAAGGTGCTCACCCTTGCCGACTGGGCGGAGCGAACGGGCCGCGCACTGGAAGCCGTCTGCGTCGACGAGCGTGGCAGCCTTGGCGACCTCTGGTCGACGGAAGCCGGCGAAGCATTGGCAACGCTTCTCAAAGGCATCATCGAGACCGAAGGTCAAATGAGCGCCGACGGGCCGCAATGGTGCGACATCGTCGAAGCGCTCGCGGCGAGCGAAGCGGTCAAGCCGCGATCGATGCGGCATCCCCGCGTCTTCATTTTCGGGGCGCTGGAATCGCGCCTGCAAAGCATGGATCTCGTGGTGCTCGGCGGCATGAACGAGGGTACCTGGCCGGGACAGACGTCAAACGATCCCTTCCTGTCACGAACGATGAAATCCGGAATCGGCCTTGAGCCGCCGGAACGGCGTATCGGTCAGCTTGCCCACGATTTCCAGATGGCCTGTGGCACGCGTCGGTTGATCCTTTCGCGCTCAATGCGCCAGGGTTCGGCGCCAACGGTCGCTTCGAGGTGGCTGCAGCGCCTGCAGGCACTCGGCGGCGAAGGCCTGACGCGACTCATCAAGTCCAACGGCGCGGATTATCTGCACTGGGCGCGCATTCTCGATGAAGGCGAAACCCAGCCGCTCGCCACAAGACCGGAACCGAAGCCGCCCGCAGAACTGCAGCCGCGCAAATATTCCTTCAGCGAAGTCACCCGCCTCCGCCGTGATCCCTATGCCGTCTACGCGCGGCGGATCCTGCGGCTGCAGCCGATCGACCCGTTCAATCGTGATCCGGGGGCGGCCGAGCGTGGAACGCTCTACCATCGAATCGTCGATCGCTTCGTCAGGGGGGGCTTCGATCCGGCCTCGCCCGAGGCCGAAGCGGTGATGACCAGGTTACTCAACCAGGCTTTCGACGAGGAAGGGCTTCCGCCGCATATCGACACGATCTGGCGTCCGCGTTTTGCCGCCGTCGGAAGGGCGTTCCTTAAATGGGAGCGCGAACGCCGGAAGAGCATCACGAAATCTTTCACCGAGGTTCCGGCATCCATGGATATCGGCCTTGCGGATATCCGGCTGACCGGCGTCGCCGATCGCCTTGATCGGCGCCCCGACGGCACCATCGACATCATCGACTACAAGACCGGCTCCAGCCCCTCGCCCAGGGAAGCGCGCAGTCTGCTCGATCCGCAGCTTTCGCTCGAGGCCGCCGCGCTCAAGGCGGGAGCCTTCGGCGCGACGGGACGCGCCGAGCCGAATGCGCTTCTCTACGTCCGCCTGAAACCCGGCAGCCGCTTCAGCGTCGATCCCGTCAACAACGAGGGCGGTAGGCAAAAAGAAACGAAATCCGCCGACCAGCTGGCGGAAGAAGCGCTTATCGAGCTGAGAAAGCTGCTCGCGGCTCTGATGAGCGGCAGGCACGGTTTCGCATCACGCCTGATTGTTCAGAAGGAGCGCGACTACGGAGGCGAATACGATCATCTGGCGCGGGTCGCCGAGTGGGCGACAGCCGAAGGCGAGGATGATGCCGATGAGGGATGACGCTTTCGGACCTCGGGAAACGACCCCCAGGGCTTGGCTCGACTGGACGACGGAGCGGCAATCGCTTGCTTCCGATCCGGCGCGCTCGGCCTGGGTTTCCGCCAACGCCGGATCGGGCAAGACGCATGTCCTGACGCAGCGCGTCATCCGCTTGCTGCTCGCCGGCTGCCGCCCTTCCGCGATCCTGTGTCTCACCTATACGAAGGCCGCCGCTTCGGAAATGTCGAACCGGGTGTTCGAGCGCCTGGCCGAATGGGCGACGCTTGACGACACCACCCTTGAGAAACGCATCGAAGCGATCGAAGGCGTCCGGCCCTCGGCCGTGAAAATCCAGGAGGCACGGCGGTTGTTCGCCGCCGCCCTTGAGACGCCCGGCGGCCTGAAGATCCAGACGATCCACGCCTTCTGCGAAGCGCTGCTGCATCAGTTTCCGCTCGAAGCCAATGTCGCCGGGCATTTTTCCGTGCTCGACGACAGCGCCGCCGCCGTCCTGCTCGCCGATGCCCGGCGCGCGTTGCTGGCGGCCACGGCGGGCGACGACAGAGAGCTAGCCGACGCCTTCGCCACGGTTCTCGATCTCGCCGACGATACCGGTCTTGAACGGCTGCTGGCGACGATCGTCGCCAACCGTACGCCTATCCAAGCCTTTCTCGATCGCGCCTCGGCACGGGGCGGACTGGACACGCACCTGCGCGCAGCGCTCGCGATTGCGCCGGGCGAGTCCACCGAAAGCGTGCTCGGTAAGGTCTGGCCACTGGCCGGGCTGAATGGGGCGGTCCTGGAGCAATATCTCGACCTCGCAGCACGCAAGGGCGGCGCCAAGCCTTCCGAGTTTGCGGAAGGCTTGAAGGCGGTCGCAAGGCTCAGCGATCCCGAGGAACGCTACCGAAGCCTGCTTGGGCTCTTCTTCAACGGCGGGGGCAAGCCGAGGGCCGACTCGACCTTTCTCAATGCGGCGATGCGGCGCGAGGCGCCTGAGCTCGCACCTCTGGTAGAACAGGCGCGCGATCATGTCGTGGCGTACGTGGATCGGCTCAGCATCGTCCGGATGTACGAGGCGACACGTGCCGCTCTCACCCTCGCTGAAAGGCTCAACCGCGATTACGAGGAAATCAAGAAGGCGCGCAGCCAACTCGACTTCGAGGATCTGATCAACCGCACGGCAGCGCTTCTCTCGCGCGGCGATGTCGGCGCCTGGGTCCACTACAAGCTCGACCAGGGCATCGACCATATTCTCGTCGACGAGGCACAGGACACGAGCCCTGCGCAATGGACGATCATCCAGGCGCTTGCCGCCGATTTCTTCGCCGGCGAGACGGCGAGAGCCGACGAGCGGACGATCTTCGCAGTCGGCGACGAGAAGCAGTCGATCTATTCGTTCCAGGGTGCGCGGCCGGAGCGCTTCTCCCGCGAGAGCATCGTGACGGAGCGGCGGGTACGCGCTGGCGGAAAATACTTCAGCCCGATCCGCCTGCAGCTTTCCTTCCGGTCGACGATCGACGTCCTGTCGGCCGTCGACACGGTCTTTGCCAACAAGGGAAATGCCAAGGGGCTCAGCGCGAAGGACGAGGCGATCGTCCATGCCTCGAACCGGATCGGGCACCCCGGCGCGGTCGACATATGGGACGTGATTGCGCCCGAACCGGTGCCTGCGGAAGAGGAGTGGACAGCAGCGTTCGATGCGACGCCCGAGCGCGCGCCGGCCAACATTCTGGCTCGACGCATCGCCTCGGTTCTCGAGGACTGGATCGGCAAGGAGACGGTCATCGAGAAGGGCGTTCGCCGACCGATGCGGCCGGGTGACGTCATCGTCCTTGTTCGCAAGCGTGACGCCTTCGTCAACGCTTTGACGCGGGCCCTGAAGCGCAGAAACAACATACCGGTGGCGGGTGCCGACCGCCTGGTATTGACCAGCCACATTGCGATCCAGGATCTGATGGCGCTCGGCCGCTTTGCGCTGCTGCCCGACGACGACCTTTCTCTCGCCGCGCTGTTGAAAAGCCCGCTCATCAATCTCGGTGAGGACGATCTTTTCGAGCTTGCGGCGGGAAGGGCGGAAACCGAGAGCCTCTGGCAGCGCCTGCAAAGCCTCGGCGTCGACGAGACGAGCCGATACCGCCCGGTCGCAGGCAGGCTCTCGCAATATTCCGATCTCGCCCGCCAGATGCTGCCGCACGACTTCTACGCCCGCATCCTCGGCGTTCTCGGCGGCAGGGCGGCTTTCCTCGCCCGGCTGGGCAGCGAAGTCAGCGACATTCTCGATGAATTCCTGACCTTTGCACTCGATCACGAAAGGGCCGGTTTGCCCGGGCTGCAGGCCTTCATCTCGACGCTCGAGATCGAAGCGCCGACGGTCAAGCGCGAACAGGACAAGGAGCGGGACGAAGTGCGCGTCATGACCGTGCACGCGGCAAAGGGCCTGGAGGCGCCGGTCGTCTTCCTCGTCGACGGCGGTGGCAAGGCCTTCAACAGCCAGCATGTTCCCGATCTCCGCCTTTTCGAAAAGCAACGGCCCGACGGTTCCACCGTCACCGTGCCTGTCTGGCGGGCGCCCGGCTCCGGAACGAATTCCCTGCTCAACGCCGACAATGCGCGCCTGAAGGCGCTGGCGGAAGAGGAATACCGACGTCTGCTCTATGTCGGCATGACGCGCGCCGCAGACCGGCTCGTCATTTGCGGCTATCGCGGGCAGAGGGAGAACACCGATACCTGGCACGCCATGGTCCAGGGGACGTTGGCGCAGGACCTTAAGGGACGCGGAACGCCGATGGTGTTCCGCGCGGGTGGTGAAGAATGGACGGGCCACGCGTGGCGCGAGACGCATCCCCATATCGACACCCCTGTTGCAGATGGCAATGAAGCCGAGGGAGAGCGCATGGTGCCGGGCCTGCCCGCCACGCTTTCCGCCCCGTTGCCGCCGCCGCGTCGGCTGCCGCGGCCGCTAACCCCATCGGGCACCGGCATTGTCTTCGACGAGCCGGACAGCGAATCGATCGTCGGATCGGCGCTCTTCGCGGAAAAGGCGGCGCCCAATCGCTCGCTGCTGCGTGGCGCGATCCTTCATCGCCTGCTGCAGGTTCTCCCGTCGGTCGATGCCGCTGAACGCCGCGCGGCGGCGGACCGCTATCTGCTGCGGTCGGTCCCACGCTGGTCCGAGCCGGAGCGCCGGGCTCTTGCCGATGCCGTGATGGATGTGCTGGACCACCCCGACCTCACGACGCTTTTTGCCGCGCACAGCCGGCCGGAAGTCTCCGTCATGGGAACGCTCACCCTCGGCGGGCGCGAGTTCGCGGTGTCGGGCCGCGTCGACCGACTATCCGTTTCCGGAGACATGGTGACGATTGCGGACTTCAAGACGAATCGCGAGGTGCCGAAGTCGCTCGCGGAGGTGCCGCCTGTCTACAGCACACAGCTTGCCATCTACAGGGAACTGCTCAAGCCGCTCTATCCGGGGCGACGCTTCCGTTGCGCGCTGATCTTCACCGAGGGACCGACGATCCAGGTGCTTCCCGACGCGATGCTGGACAGGAGCCTTGAAGAGCTCGCGACAAAGTGAGATACACGATATTGAAAATCCGGTGGCGACGCCTCACATGAGGCACAACATCTGGACATGCCGCGCCGGCCCGGTTCAACCCGCAAAGGCGCGGTAACATTTTTAAGTACCGCACGACCCAGGTCGTACGGTCGCCATTTCCGAAAGCAAGGAGCAGCAGATGGCCACTGTGAAAGTCGATACCTCCAATTTTCAGCAGGAAGTCCTGAACTCGGCCGAGCCGGTCGTCGTCGATTTCTGGGCGGAATGGTGCGGTCCGTGCAAGATGATCGCGCCGAGCCTTGAGGAAATCGCCACCGAGCTCGCCGGCAAGGTCAAGGTTGCCAAGCTCAACATCGACGAAAATCCCGAGCTTGCCGCTCAATACGGCGTGCGCTCGATCCCGACACTCGCAATGTTCAAGGCCGGCGAAGTGGCGGACATCAAGGTTGGCGCCGCTCCGAAGACCGCGCTGACTTCCTGGATTTCGACTGCCGCAGCCTGAAACGGCCAAGTCCCAGAACTCGAAAAGCCCGGCTCGCCGGGCTTTTTTCTTGCCGCCGGGAACGTGTTGTCCGCCAAATGCCGCCTACCGCGGCGGCGTGCCGTTTTCGGCGAGCACGTCGCCGACGAGATAAAGCGATCCGCCGATCAGGATGCGCGGCGGAACGGGATCCTCATCGACAAGCTCGGCAATGATCCCGAGCGCTTCCGCAACGGATGAAGTCGCGGTGGTCTCGAAGCCGACGGCGGCGGCATCCTCGGCCAGGGCTACCGGATCGAGGCCGGCATCGGACCCGTGGATCGGCACCGTGAAGACCTGTTCCGCAAGATCGAGGAAGGCCTTGAAATAGCCGACCGGGTCCTTAGTGTTGATCATGCCGATGATGAGGAACAGGGGCCGCGGCTCGCGCTCCTCGAAACTCGCCATCGCCTCGGCGATCACCTGGCCCGCACCCGGGTTGTGTCCGCCGTCGATCCAGATCTCGGCACCTGGAGGACCGTGATGCGAAAGCTTGCCGCCGGCAAGGCGCTGCAGACGCCCGGGCCATTCGACGCCAGCCAACCCCTTTTCGATGGCGGCCTCCGGAACCTCGAAACCGGCCGCCCTGACGGCGCGGATCGCCGCGGCGGCGTTGGCGTATTGGTGTCGACCGGGCAGCCGCGGCAGCGGCAGGTCCGCCAGTCCGCGTTCATCCTGAAAGACGAGCCGGCCAAACTCCTCATGCGCCATGAAGTCCTGTCCATAGACGGACATCGGGCAACCAAGGCGCTCGGCTGTCGACACGAGCACATCGCGCACGCCCTCCTCCTCCTGATGGCCAATCACCACCGGGCAGCCGCGCTTCATGATCCCGGCCTTTTCGGCGGCGATCAGTTCCACGCGATCGCCGAGATAGGACTGGTGATCGAGCGAAATCGGCATGATGACGGACACCGCCGGGCGCGCGATCACGTTCGTCGCATCGAACCGGCCGCCGAGACCGACCTCGATGATCGCAACGTCGGCAGGATGCTCGGCAAAGAGAAGGAAGGTCACGGCCGTCAGGATTTCGAAGACCGTGATCTCCTGGCCGGCATTGGCTTCCGCGACGCGCCGCACCGCTTCGGCAAGCACGCGATCGCCAGCCAGCGCGCCCTTGCCGCCCTTGACGCCGAGGCGATAGCGCTCGTGCCAGTTCACGAGATGCGGTGACGTGTGGACGTGGACGCTGAGACCCGCAGCCTCGAGGATAGCCCGCGAGAAGGCGGTGACAGAACCCTTTCCGTTGGTGCCGGCGACATGAATGACGGGCGGCAGCCGCTCCTCAGGGTTTCCGAGGGCCGCCAAAAGCCGGGTGATCCTGTCGAGCGACAGGTCGTACCCCTTGGGATGCAGGGCAAGAAGCTTCTCGATCTCCTGCGCCGCCTCGCTGACCTGTGTCGCCGTCATGTCCATCGCCTCGAAAAATCCGGGTGCCACACCAAGTCCACCGAAACCGAGCAGGCGCGACGTCTAGGCCCGCGCCGCGACCGGCAAGGCCGTCGCTTGCGATCCGCCCTCGCGCTTGGCAGCTTCGACCGGTTTCTTCATTAGAATCTTCAGCACACGTGCAAGGGTCGCCGGCAGGTCATGCCGCTTGACCACCATGTCGATCATGCCGTGCTCCAGCAGGTATTCGGACGTCTGGAAGCCTTCCGGCAGCTTCTCGCGCAGGGTCTGCTCGATCACCCGCTTTCCGGCGAAGCCGATTTCTGCGCCCGGCTCAGCCATGTGGATGTCACCGAGCATGGCGTAGGACGCTGTCACGCCACCCGTCGTCGGGTTGGTCAGGACTACGATGTAGGGAAGCCCTGCTTCCTTGAGCATGTTCACCGCCACGGTCGTGCGCGGAAGCTGCATCAGCGACAGGATACCTTCCTGCATGCGGGCGCCACCGGAGGCGGGAAAGATGACGAGTGGGCATTTTTCCGCAATGGCCCGCTCGAACGCCTTCACGATCGCCTCGCCGGCCGCCATGCCGAGCGATCCGCCAATGAAGTTGAACTCGTGGACGACGGCGACGAGCTTGACGCCCTGAACAAGGCCAAGACCTGCGACGATGGTATCCTCAAGCTCGGTCTTCGCGCGGCTGTCGCGCAAGCGATCGGTGTATTTCTTCGAATCGCGGAACTTGAGCGGGTCCTGCGCCACCTTCGGCTGCGGCAACGCTTCATAGATCCCGCCGTCGAAGAGATCCTTCAGTCGAGCCTTCGCCGGCATCTTCATGTGATGGCCGGACTGTGGAATGACCCACTTGTTCTCTTCGAGATCGCGATGAAATACCATCTCGCCCGTTTCAGGGCACTTGATCCAGAGATTTTCCGGAACTTCCCTGCGGCCCAGCATCGAATTGATCTTCGGCCGAACGTAGTTTGTGATCCAGTTCACTTATAAACTCCTGAAGATTTCCTTCGGGTTGTGCGCGTTAATCTGGGCGATTATTCGGCTGCAGCGAGCCTTGCCGCCCGCACACCAGCCGAGAGGCCCTTGACCAGCGCTTCGACACCCGGCACCGTCGCCTCGGTGGCACGTCCCTCCTCCGTAAGGCTGGAGGCGATCTGATTGACGATCGCGGTGCCGACGACGACACCATCGGCCGATGCGCCGATCGCCCGCGCGTGCTCAGCCGTCTTGACGCCGAAGCCGACACAGACGGGCAGCTCAGTGTGCGACTTGATCCGCTGAACGGCGCCCACAATCAGCGACGGATCCGGCAGAGCCGAACCGGTGATGCCGGTCATCGAGACGTAATATACGAAACCCGACGTGTTTTCGAGCACCTTCGGCAGGCGGCGGTCATCGGTCGTCGGCGTCGCCAGGCGAATGAAGTTGATATCCCTCTTCAGCGCGGGGATGCAGAGCTCGTCGTCCATCTCCGGCGGCAGGTCGACCACGATCAGGCCATCGATCCCCGCAGCCAGTGCGTCCGTCAGGAAACGATCGACGCCATAGATGTAGATAGGATTGTAATAGCCCATCAGCACGATGGGCGTGTGCTGGTCCTCTGCGCGGAAGAGGCGCGCAAGCTCAAGCGTCTTGGCAAGCGTCTGGCCGCCCTTCAGCGAGCGTTGCCCCGCGAGTTGGATCGCCGGCCCGTCGGCCATCGGATCGGAAAATGGCATGCCAAGCTCGATCACGTCGGCCCCTGCCTTGGGCAGCGCCTTCATGATCGCCAGCGACGTATCGAAATCCGGGTCGCCGCCCATGAAATAGGTGACGAGGACCGGACGACCCTCCGCCGCCACGTCGGCAAACCTTTTCTCCATGCGTGCGGTCATGATCGTTATTGCCCCATACCCAGAATTTTGCCGACCGTGAAAATGTCCTTGTCGCCGCGACCGGAAAGATTCATCAAGATGATCTCGTCCTTGCCCATCTTCGGCGCCCGCTTGATGACCTCAGCCAGCGCATGCGACGGTTCGAGCGCCGGAATGATGCCCTCAAGCTTTGTCAGGATCTGGAAGGCTTCAAGCGCCTCATGGTCCATGATCGGGACATATTCGACGCGGCCGATGTCGTTCAGCCACGCGTGCTCCGGACCGATGCCCGGATAATCGAGACCGGCCGAGATCGAATGGCCTTCCTTGATCTGGCCGTCGCCGTCCTGAAGCAGATAGGTGCGGTTGCCGTGCAAGACGCCCGGCGAGCCGGCTGTGATCGAGGCGCAATGCTCGTCACCTTCAAGGCCCTTGCCACCCGCCTCGACGCCGACAATCTTGACGCCTTCGTCGTCGAGGAACGGATGGAAGATGCCGATTGCGTTGGAGCCGCCACCGACCGCCGCGATAACGAGATCGGGAAGCCGGCCCTCCGCCGCGAGAATCTGTTCCTTGGCCTCCTGGCCGATAACCGACTGGAAGTCGCGCACCATTTCCGGATAGGGATGCGGGCCGGCGGCGGTGCCAATCAGATAATAGGTGCTGTCGACGTTCGTCACCCAGTCGCGCAGCGCCTCGTTCATCGCATCCTTGAGCGTGCCGTGACCGGCCGTAACCGGCTTCACCTCGGCCCCGAGGAGCTTCATGCGGAAGACGTTCGGCGCCTGACGCTCGACGTCGGTCGCGCCCATATAGACGACGCACGGCAGGCCGAAGCGGGCAGCGACGGTTGCGGAGGCAACGCCGTGCTGGCCCGCGCCGGTCTCGGCGATGATGCGCGTCTTGCCCATGCGCTTGGCGAGCAGGATCTGGCCGATGCAGTTGTTGATCTTGTGGGAGCCCGTGTGGTTCAGCTCCTCGCGCTTGAAATAGATTTTTGCGCCGCCGAGTTCGGCCGTCAGGCGCTCGGCGAAATAAAGCGGGCTCGGGCGACCGATGTAGTGCGCCCCAAGCTTTTCTAGTTCGGCCTTGAAGCTCGGATCCGACTTTGCCTTGTTCCATTCATCCTGAAGGTCGAGGATCAGCGGCATCAGCGTTTCGGCGACGAAACGGCCACCAAAGATACCGAAGCGGCCTTCCTCGTCGGGTCCGGCTCTGAAGGAGTTCAGTTTAGGCGCCTCGTTCACGTCTTGCTCCCTGCTCGTGCCCGCTCGTCGTCCGCCCGGCGAACGGCATCGAAAAATGCTTCCATGAGCTTCAAATCCTTGATGCCCGGCGCGCTCTCGACGCCGGAGGATGTGTCGATGGCCCGCGCGCCGGTCAGCGCAAGGGCCTCGCCGATGTTGCTTGCATTCAATCCACCGGAAAGCATGTAATCGACGCTGCCGTCAAGCGCATCGAGCAGCCGCCAGTCGAACGAAACGCCGTTGCCGCCCGGCAGGTCGGAGCCCGCCGGCGGCTTGGCGTCGAACAGGAAACGATCTGCAATGCCGACATAGGGTTCCATCCGGTCGAGATCGGATGCCTCGCGGATCGACAGGGCCTTCATGACGGGAAGGCCGTAGACCGCCTTGACCGTCAGCACGCGGTCCGGGCTTTCCGAGCCGTGAAGCTGCAGCATATCCGGCTTGAGAGCCGAAACGATCTCGTCGAGGTCGTCATTGTCGGCATCGACCGTAACTGCCACGATCTTCGCCCGCCCGCGAATACGGTCGGCAAGACGGCCGGCGTCGTCCGGTTCGATATTGCGCGGGCTTTTCGGAAAGAAGATGAACCCGGTGTGCGAGGCGCCCAGCGCGGCAGCGCGCTCCACTGCCTCGGCGGTCTTCAACCCGCATATTTTCACGTCAGTTTTCATGGGAAGCGACCTTGCACGAAATGTCGCCCGAGTCGAGCCAAAACGTTGCGTCGCCTTAACCGCGGCCGGCGCAACGTTGCGGGACGGCCAGCTTCTCACCATATGCATTATACCACAACGGAGAAGGAACCATGCGTCTGCTGATTGCTCTTATCTTGCCCTGGCTGCAGTTCTTCACGATCGGCCGGCCCTTTGCCGGCATCATCTGCCGCATTCTGCAGCTTACACTGATCGGCTGGATTCCGGCGGCGATCTGGTCGGTCTACGCGCTCAGCCAGTACAAGACGGACCAAAAGATCAAGGCAGCGCTCGACGCCCGATATCGCGCCTGACCCTTCGAAACAGCAGACGGAAACGGTGACGCCGCTCTCCTGGAATTACTTCAGCCAAAATCTATGGCGTGCAGCATCGTGCCGTTGCGCTTCAGCCAGTGCTTGGCGTCGCGCGTGTCGGGGCACAGTTTTTCGCAGAGCGCCCAGAAATCCGGGCCGTGGTTCATCTCCTGAAGATGGGCGACCTCGTGCGCCGCGAGATAGGCGATGACTTTTGGCGGCGCCATGGCAATCCGCCAGGAAAAGCTCAAGTCGCCATCGACGGAACAGGAGCCCCAGCGGCTGCGCGTGTCCTTGAGGCTCAAGGAACGCGCCCGGCGCCCTATCCTGCCGGTATAGACCGCCACGAGCCGTTCGAGATCGCTGCGCGCTTCCTTCTTCAAAAAGTCGGCAACCCGTCGGCGCAAATGTTCTTCGCCGCCGCTCACCCGCAAGATGCTCTCCTCGCCGAGCACTACGGCCTCGGTCAGGCCGCGGATCCGACCCGTTCGCTCGATGCGGTGGGCAACGCCGCGGATCAGGATCGAGCCGCCCTCCTCGAGTTCGCTTTCACCGGAAAACCGCGCCAGTTTGGTCATCAGCCAACCCTGATGACGGTTCAGAAAGGACTGGACTTCGCGCTCCGGCAGGCCTTCTGGCACGGTCAGCTTCAGCGCCCGGCCGCCCGGCTCGATACGAAGCGTCATGCGTGTTGCACGGGCGTTCTGTCGAATGGTCAGCGGCAGGAGCTTGCCGGCAACCTCGATATCGCGCGTAATATCGGCAGGGGTTCCATTGTGGCGGCGCCGCTTGAGAGAGGGAAACATGGCGCCTTTCTATCCGATTCGCGGATCATTCGCGACATAGGCATGCATATCCGGCGTTTCACATGAAACGCCGGATAGGTACTTTCGGTTCAGTTCGTCTCAGGACCGGCGGACGGCGAAGGGCCGCCGTTCTTGCGCTCGCGCATGAAGCGGTCGAACTCTTCCTGATCCTTGGCGCGGCGAAGTTCACGCACATAGGCGTCGAATTCCTCGCGCATTTCGTCCAGTTTGCGGCGCTCTTCGTCGAGGCGGGCAAGCTCCGCCTCGCGCCAGTCGTCAAACGCGACGTTGCCGGTGCGATGATGCGCCCAGTGCTGGCGATGGTTGCGCCGGAAGCCGGCGCACATGCGATCCACACTGCCGTTGGCGTCCCTCTTGAACGCCCTCAGCTTTTCGCCGAAGAGGATATAAGCGAGCATTGCCAGGCCAAGCGGCCAGAACACAACGAAGCCGAGCACCATCAATGCAATGGTCGCGGGCGTCCAGTCCGGACGGATCAATGCAGATTGGTTCATCTTCACGATTCCTCGCAATCAGCGGGCCGCGACAATCGCGACCCGATGAAAACGATGTGGGAAAGGCCCGCCGCCTCTGCAAGACTTTCCATGTCGGAATCGAACAAAGTCTTGACTCTGCTCAGTCAAAACGACCGCTTCAATCGAGCCTTTCCTGTCAGGCTGACTTTCCGCCCTTGATGAGCTGCTTGACCGGCGAGGCGCGACGCGCATGCTCGCGCTGGAAAGCGACGATGCGCGGCGCGATCTCGCGGCGGAAACGCGATCCGTTGAAGACGCCGTAATGGCCGACATCCGGTTGCATGTAATGCTGACGCATGTGTTCCGGGATGTTGGTGCAGATCGTCTGCGCGGCCTTCGTCTGGCCGACGCCGGAAATGTCGTCGTTTTCGCCCTCGACGGTCAGGAGCGCCACCTTGCGGATCGCCGAAGGGTCGACGCGCCGCCCGCGGTGCATCATCTCGCCCTTCGGCAAGGCATGCTGCATGAACACGACCTGCACCGTCTGCAGGTAGAATTCTGCCGTCAGATCCATGACCGCCAGGTATTCGTCATAGAAATCGCGGTGTTTGTCGGCCGCATCACCGTCGTTCTTGACGAGATGGGCGAAGAATTCCTTGTGGGCGATCAGGTGCCGATCGAGATTCATCGACATGAAGCCGGAGAGCTGCAGGAAACCCGGATAGACCATGCGCATGAAACCCGGCTGCGGCCACGGCACGGGCATGATGACATTGTCACGGAACCATTCGATCGGCCGCTCTTTCGCCAGTTGATTGACGGCCGTGGGATTGATGCGCGTGTCGATCGGCCCGCCCATCAGCGTCATCGACGCCGGTGCGAGCGGATCTTCCGCCGCTTCCATCAGCGAGACCGCAGCCAGGACCGGCACCGCCGGCTGACAGACGCCGATCACATGGGTATCGGGGCCGAGGAAGTGCACCATCTGGACGACGTAGTCGATGTAGTCGTCGAGATCGAACGTACCTTCGGCGAGAGGCACCATCCGCGCGTCGATCCAATCGGTGATGTAGACATCGGCATGCGGCAGCAGCGCCTCGACGGTGCCGCGCAGCAGCGTCGCGTAGTGCCCGGACATCGGCGCCACCATCAGCACCTTGTGATCCGGCGCTCTTCCTTTCGGAAGGGAGCGCTCGAAGTGGATGAGATTGCAGAAAGGCTCACGCCAGACGATCTTCTCCCGCACGGCCACCGTCTCACCGTCGACGATGGTTTCGGCAAGGCCGAATTCCGGCTTGCCGTAACGGCGTGTGGCGCGCTCGAAAACCTCCAATCCCGCAGCGGTGGCACGACCGAAATAGGTGTGCGAGACCGGATTCATCGGATTGTTGAAGGCAAGCCGCAGGGCATCCGCGGCGGTGCGCCACGGCGCCATCATGGCATGGTTCAATTCGTAAAGCTGGTAGAACATGGGACGCGTACCCCTTGTTTCAAATCAACGACAACGCCGCTCCCAGTCGGACGCAAGCTTGCGATTGTTTGTCTTGGTGTCCGCAATCGCTGGCAGACTACCATGTTTCTTGTGCGGTGCAACAATGATGTCCTTTCCGCCCCGGTACAAGGTCTCTCCGTAAAATGTTACTGGATTTCCGAACGCTGCGCCCGTTCGCTTGCGCAATGCCATCCTTGTCTGCTTCCTGATTTCAGGACAAAAGCATGAAGCAATTCAAAGTACTACAGCGACTTTCGGCGCATCCGGCCGGACGCACGGCAGTGAAGTAAGCCGGGCAAGGCAAATCCTTAGCCGGAAATTCCGTAAAAGCGGGCGGCCGTCCGCGAGAAAACATTCTCCCGTTCCAGGGATGTGAGATGCGCCGTCAGTTCCTGTGCTGCAGCAAACCATGCGCCATAGTCGGCGTCGAGCAAGACGACCGGCCAGTCGCTGCCGAACATCACACGATCTGCTCCAAAGACATCGAGGAGATGCGCGGCGTAAGGCTTGAGCCTCTCGACCGACCAGCCGCCGCCCGCCTCGGTCACAAGCCCGGAGAGCTTGACGTGGACGTTCGGGCGGCGGGCGAGTGCGGCCATGTCGGACCGCCACGGCTCCAGCTTTCCGGCCGCGATGAAAGGCTTGGCACCATGGTCGACGACGATCGCCAGCTCCGGCACCTGATCGGCAAGGGCGGCAATGACCGGCAGATGCCGCGGCTGGATCAGGGCGTCGAACCGCATATCGAGTCCAGGCAGGGCCTGCAGCGTGGCGATCGCCGGCGGCTGCAGGATCCAGGCGGTTTCCGCAATGGCCTGCAGCATCGGGCGGATGCCCTTGAGTTTGGGGTTGGTCTTCAGGCGCCTGATTTCTGAAACGGCATCGGTCGCCAATATATTGACCCAGCCGACCACCGCCGCCACACTCTTCTCCCGCTCGGCGACCGAAAGCAGGAACTCGGTTTCCCTCACGTTCGGAGCGGCCTGGACGAGAACGGTCCGCGAAATTCCTGAGGCTGCCAGATTAGGCTTGAGGTCCTCCGGCCCGAAATCGCGGTAGATCGGCGCGAGATCCGGCTCCGGCCAGTCGTTATGGCCAAGGCCGAGCGTCCAATAGTGCTGGTGAGCATCGATGAGGGTCATGCGGCACCCACTGTGATTACGGCCTTGACGAGGCCGCCTTTTTCGTGCGCCCAGCGTGGCAGGTCGTTCACCGCCTCAGCGAGTGTCGTGCGATGGGTGATCAGCGCGTCGACCGGAACCAGACCGTCACGGATCGACGCGATGACATGATCGAAATCAGCCCGTGTCGCATTGCGGCTGGCGACCAGCGTCATCTCGCGCTTGTGGAATTCCGGATCGGAGAAACGGATATCGTCCTTGACCACGCTGACGAAGACCAGCGTTCCGCCATGGGCGACGTAGGCGAACGACCGCTCCATCGACGTTGTGTTGCCCGTCGCGTCGAAGACGACATCAAAGCCATCGCCATTCGTCGCCTCAGCGATTGCACGTTCCGTGTCGCGATCGGCCACGACGCCGTGCGGGAAGCCGAGCCTGTCGCGGGCAAAGGCCAGTCGTTCCGCGCTCGTGTCGAGGAGGGTCACGTCGTGCCCGGCAATGCGGGAAAAAAGCGCCGTCCCGAGGCCGATCGGGCCGGCACCGATGACCAGCGAACGGGCACCGGGCGCCGCCGTCGACCGGCGGACGGCATGGGCGCCGATCGCCAGGAACTCGACCGTAGCGGCGGCTTCGGGCGAGAGATCCTGAGCCGGATAGAGATTTCCTTCCGGCATGGTGATCTCCTCGCAGAAAGCACCGTCGGTGTGCACGCCGAGGACACGGATCGCCGTGCAGCAATTCGGCTTTCCGCTTCGGCAGGCGACACAGCTTCCGCAGGAGAGATAGGGATTGACCACCACCAGCGTCCCGGGCGCGAGCGACGTTTCAGGTCCCGCTTCGATCACCTTTGCCGAGATTTCGTGCCCCATCACGCGGGGATATTCCAGGAAGGGATGCTTGCCTTCGAAGATATGATAGTCGGTGCCGCAGATCCCGACATGGCTGACGGCAAGGCGCACCCAGCCGGCGGCCGGCGCCGCGGGCCGGCTGCGGTCGACGATCTCGAGGCGGCCCGGCTCCGGGCAGAGGACGGCCTTCATACCGTCAACCCCGGTCATCGCTCGCCCCGCCGCCGGAGCTGGTCGAAGTAGACGATGACGATGATGAGCAGCCCGGTGATGATGCGTTGCCAGAAGGAATTGACGTTCAAAAGATTGGCGCCGTTGTTGATGGTCGCCAGAATGAAGGCGCCGAGCAGCGGACCGTGGACCGAACCGACGGCACCGAACAGGCTCGTGCCGCCGATCACCGACGAGGCGATCGCTTGCAGTTCCCAGCCTTCTGCCTGCGTGGCGTTGCCGATGCCGATGCGCGAGGCAAGCAGCAGGCCGACAAAGGCGGCGCAGGTCGATGACAGGATGTAGGCGAGATAGGTCGTCCGGTTGACGTTGACGCCGGAAAGGCGCGCCGCCTCGGCGTTCGAGCCGACGGCAAACAGATAGCGGCCGAAACGGCTCAAGTGCAGGAAGATATAGGCCGGCACGGCGACGACGATCACCATCCAGAACAGGCTCGGCACACCGAGGAAATCGGCCCGCGAGAAATTGGTGAAAGCCTCGTTGCTGATCGATATCGTCGAACCGTTGGTGATGAGCAGACCGATGCCGCGCAGTGAGGTCAGCGTCGCCAGCGTGATGATGAAGGCCGGCAGGCCCATGCGGACGATACCGAAGGCGTGAAAGGCGCCGATCAGGACGCCGATCGCCAAGGTCGCGATGAGGGCGAGCCATAGCGGAACGCCGGCGGCGAGCAGCCATGCCACGATGACGCTGGTGAAGCCGACCACCGCGCCAACCGAGAGATCGATGCCCGCGGTGATGATCACGAAGGTCTGGCCGACGGCGAGGATCGCCGTCATCGCGCCCTGGCGCAAGAGGTTGCTGATGTTGTTCGGCGTCCAGAAGCTGTTGGTCGCGAAGCCGAGGAGCAGCCAGAGGAAGAGCAGGAGCCCGAGCAGCGTCAGGCCGAACAGGATGCTGATCCCTTTCCTCGGCGTCGGCCCCGTGCTGCTTTCAACCGTTTCCACACTCATGTCGTTCCTCCCTGCAGTCCCTTATGCCTTGTTTCTTGCGGTCACGCGCCGATCGCCTGCGCCAGCACCTCTTCATGGCTGGCCGTGCGGTAGCCGTGGCTTCCCACAAGCCGCCCCTGCCGGAAGACGTGCAGCCGGTCCGACAGTTCGTAGACCTCCGGCAAGTAGGACGAAATCAGGATGATGCCCGCCCCCTTCTCCAGGAGCCGCGCGAAAAGCCGGTAGATTTCGGCCTTGGTGCCGACATCGACGCCGACGGTCGGTTCATCGAAGATGAACAGTTTCGCCCCGTGGCTCAGCCACTTTCCGATGACGATCTTCTGCTGGTTGCCGCCGGACATGGCGGACGCAAGCACCCGGCGCGACGGCGTCTTGATCTTCAGATCGCGGATCTGGCGGTCGGCGTTCGCCGCCTCCTCGGCACGGTTGATCGTCAGTCCGCGCGTCAGCTTGCGGAAAACCGGCAAGTTGATGTTAAGGCCGATCGGCAGGTTGAGGCAGAGCCCCTGATCGCGGCGGCTCTCCGGCGCAAGCGCGATCCCGAGCTCCATCGCCTTTCGCTCGCTGTCGATCTCGACCTTGCTCCCCTGCCAGAAGACCTCCCCGGCGCTCAGCCGATGGCGGCCGTAAAGGCCGAGTGCAAATTCGCTGCGGCCGGCGCCGATCAGGCCATAGAGGCCGACGATCTCGCCGGCCCGGACCGTCAGCGACACGTCGGCAAAGCCCGGACCGCTCAGCCCGCGCGTTTCAACGAGCGTCTCGCCGGCGGTAAAGTGCTCCTTGTGATAGATCTGTTCGATCGTGCGATTGATCATCAGCGCGATCAGCTCGGCCTCGTTCGTCTCGTCGATCGCGCGGGTGCCGACGTGGGTGCCGTCGCGCAGGACGGAGACCCGGTCGGCAAGCTCGAACACCTCCTCCAGGCGGTGGCTGATATAGACGATCGTGACGCCTTCGCCCTGCAGCCGGCGAATGAGGCGGAACAGTTGCTCGGATTCCTGGCGCGTGAGATAGGCCGTGGGCTCGTCGAAGATCAGGAACTGGGTGCCGCGCATCGCCGCCCGCGCCGTGGCGACCAGCTGCTGCTGGCCGATCGTCAGGCTTCCGAGCACCGCGCTTGCGGGCAGGTTGAAACCGAGATCGTCGAGCACGCCTTGCGCCGCATCGGTCATTGCGCGCTTGCGCATCAGGCCGCGCTTGTTCATCTCATCACCGAGGAACATGTTGGCCGCGACGGAAAGATGCGGGCAGAGCACGACTTCCTGATGGACGGCGTTGATGCCGCGCGAAATCGCCTCGTTGGGGGTCGCGAGCTGAACCGGCTCGCCGCACCAGAGGATATCGCCCGCGGTTCGGGTGATCACCCCCGTCAGCAATTTGATCAGCGTAGATTTGCCGGCGCCGTTTTCGCCGACGATTGCATGCACCTCGCCCGAGAGGAATGTCATGGTCGCGGGCTTCAGCGCTTCCACGGCGCCGTAGTTCTTCCGCAGACTGTGCAACTCGAGGATCGGCTCACCCTTGGGAACGGGGTGGCCGACGGGCGTTCTGAGCTCGTGTCTATGGCCGACCTCTTGAAGTCCAATCATGAGAATGCCCTCCTCAGGCAGCACCTTCGCGTCAAGGTCCGCGCTCCGCAGCAACGCCCATCCGCGCATAACCCCGAAAATCGCTTCCCGGGGTTATGCGCCAACCCGGACGGCGACGGCGCCCTCGAACCCGCCGTCGCCTGCCCCGGGTCTAGTTTACCTTCGGGTTCAGGAGCGCATCGATTTTCGGCTCGGCCATGTTCGCCTTGGTGACGAGGTTCGCGCCGGTATCGACATTCGCTTCGACCTTCTCGCCCTTCGAGACCGCAAGCGCCGTCTTCACGCCATCATAACCCATGCGGTAGGGGTCCTGCACGACGAGCCCGGCCAAAACGCCTTCCTTGAGGAAGCCGACGGTCTTTTCGTCGCTGTCGAAGCCGATCACCTTGATCTTGTCGCCGAGCTTGTTTTCGGCAATCGCCTGGCCGACGCCCTGCGCCATGATCAGGTTGGAGGCGAAGACGCCGACGAGGTTCGGGTTGGCGGTGATGAGGTCAGTCATCATGTTGAGACCGGTGGTCGCCTGACCATCGGCATATTTGTCGGCAACGACCTTGAAGCCCGGATACTTGGTCTTGATCTGGTCAAGGAAGCCGTCACGGCGCTGGTCGAGCGAGCCGACGCCCGGCAGGCTGGTGATGATGGCGATTTCGCCTTCCTCCTTACCGGTCGCCTCCTTGATTGCGGCAGCAAGGCCATCAGCGGCAATGCGACCGCCCTGGACGTTGTCGGTCGTCAGGAACGAGGTGAAGGCCTTTGAGTCAGCGGCCGAGTCGATGCCGATGATCGGAACAGCTTTTGCGGCCTCGTCGATCGGCTTGCCGAGGGCTTTGAACTCCGTCGGCGAGATCACGACTGCAGCCGGCGAGCCGGCAACGGCATTTTCGAGAATGCTGATCTGGCCGTTGATGTCCGATTCAGACTGGGCGCCAAGCTCCGGCACATTCACGCCGAGGTCCTTACCGGCCGCGCGCGCACCCGCGAGAACGATCTGCCAATAGAAGGACGTGGTATCCTTGACGATGATCGGGATCGTGACGTCCTGCGCGAATGACGCGACGGGCGCCATCGTTGCAAGGAAAGCGGCACCGGCAAGTGCCGTAAAGGCACGGCGGGATAGAATGTGCTTTGTGATGCTCATTGGGTTTCTCCTCTCAAATACACCTGTTCCGTTATTGGATGCGATCCGCAAGGTGCCTACGGATCGATCTTTTATCTATAAAAAACAGATTGTACGCTAGCGCAGTGAATTTGAAATGGCAAGCCGTAACGCCGGGTTCCATTCATTGCGTTCCTCCCAGACGCAACAACATGTTTTCATAGGCATTCTTAGACGGGCCACCGGCGTGCCGCTGTCCCTTCTTGGCCGCCGCGCCGACATCCAGCCAACGCGGCGTCACACATCAGGCCCTCACCGCCTCGAGCCCGAGTTCGGGCGCGACGAGGGTGTAGGGTTCGAAAGCAGCAAAGTCTTCCGTAGCGATCTTCCGTCGGGTGAGTTCCATATTGCGCTCGAGGCTCGAAGGCTTCGCCGTACCGAGCAGGACCGAGGCAACCTGGCGGTTGGCAAGCGGGAACTGGAGCGCGGGAGCGGCAAGCGGCATCCCGCGGTCGCGCGCGATCTTTTCCATCGCCGCAACCCGCGTCCGCACGTCTTCGCTCGCCGGCATGTAGTCGAAATGGGCTCCCTCCACCGGGCCGGTGGCGAGAATGCCGGAATTGAACACGCCGCCAACGACGAGCGATGTCCCCTTCTTCTCGCAAAGGGGAAGTAACTCGGCGACCGCCGAGCGGTCGAGAAGCGTGTAGCGCCCGGCCAAGAGGATGCAGTCGATATCGGCCCGCCGCATGACCTCGAGGCAGACCGGCACTTCATTGATGCCGAGGCCGTAGGCCGAAATGACACCGGCCGTTTTCAGCTCCTCCAGCGCCTTCAGGCCGGAATCCATCAGTTGCCGCAAGAGCACGGCATTCTTCGCGGCACCGTGGGTGTAGACGCCGATGTCGTGGACATAAAGGATGTCGATGCGATTGAGGCCGAGCCGTGCGTAGCTGAATTCGACCGACCGCATGATCGCGTCATAGCTGTAGTCGAAGGTGACGTCGAAATTCAGCGGTTTGACATAGGAATAGTCGGGAACCGCGCCTTCCGGCACCGGGCGGAGCAGGCGGCCAACCTTTGTCGAGAGCACGAAGCTGTCGCGCGGCTTGTCCTGCAGGAAATCGCCGACGCGCCGCTCGGCCAGTCCCAACCCGTAATAGGGCGCCACGTCGAAATAGCGGATGCCTGCGGCCCAGGCAGCATCCAGCGTCCCCATTGCGGCTTCGCGCGTGCATTCGCGATAGAGGCCGCCAAGCGCGGCCGCGCCGAAGCTGTACTCGGTCACCGCAAGGTCGGTCCGACCGATCTTTCTGGTCTGCATTCCTTGTTTCCTCCTCCAAGGATGCGCGTTTCTAAACTCAGAGGGGTTTGCCCCTCACCTTGGCCCTCTCCCCGCTTGCGGGGAGAGGGGACTTTAGCGGCTGCGGCATCGTCCCTTCTCCCTGCATGCGGGAAGAAGGTGCCGGCAGGCGGATGAGGGTCTGTCCCTCTAAAGCGTAGCCCCCAGATGCCAGGGAACGAATTCATTGTCGCCGTACCCGAACAGTTCGCTCTTGGTCTTGCGACCGGAAGCGGTATCGATGATCAGGTCGAAGATTTCACGGCCAAGCCCTGCGATGGTCGCCTCTCCCGAAGCGATCACACCGCAATCGATGTCCATGTCTTCCTCCATGGCGCGATAAAGCGGCGTGTTGCTGGTGAGCTTGATCGATGGCGCGGGGCGACAGCCGAAGCAGCTGCCGCGCCCGGTGGTAAACGCGATGACGTTGGCGCCACCGGCGACCTGGCCGGTTGCCGAAACCGGGTCGTAGCCCGGCGTATCCATGAACACGAGCCCATGCTCGGTTACGCGTTCGGCGTAATTGTAGACAGCCGTCAACGGTGACCGTCCGCCCTTCGCGACTGCACCGAGCGACTTTTCGAGGATCGTCGTAAGGCCGCCGCGCTTGTTGCCCGGCGACGGATTGTTGTCGAGCGAGGCGCCGTGCAGCGCAACGTAGTTTTCCCACCAGGAAATCAGGCCATCGAGCTTTGCCGCGACGTCTTCGTTGACCGCGCGGCTGCGCAACAGATGTTCGGCCCCGTATATCTCCGAGGTTTCCGAGAGGATCGCGGTGCCGCCGGCACCGGCGAGAATGTCGACCGCGGCACCGAGTGCGGGATTCGCCGTGACCCCCGAAAGCCCGTCGGAGCCGCCGCATTGCAGACCGACGATGATCTCGCTGACCGGTATTGGCACGCGCCGCGCCGTTGCGACTTCCTGGGCGATTTCATCGAGCACGCCCAGCGCGCGCTCGACCGAGCGGCGGGACCCGCCCGCCTCTTGGATGTTGAAGTGGCGTTTTTCCGCGCCGGAGCCGCTCTGGCCGTAAAGCGTCAACTGGTTGACTTCGCAACCGAGCCCGACCATCAGCACGCCGCCGAAATTGACGTGGCGGGCATAGCCGGCAAGCGTCCGGTGCAGGTTCTTCATCCCATCGCCGGTGGACGACATGCCGCAGCCCTGGTCGTGCACGATCGGTACGAAGCCATCGATGCCCTCATATCGTGGCAGAATTCGCCGGTTGGCCTCGTCGGCGATGGCGCGACAGACCGTGGTGGAACAGTTCACGCTGGCGACGATGCCGATATAGTTGCGGGTGGCCGCCCGTCCGTCGGCCCGGCGATAGCCAAGGAAGGTCCGCGCCTTGTCGGCGGCGCTCGCGGATTCGGGCGCAACTGCGGCGCCGATCGCAAGACGGTCCTGGTCGAAGGCGAGATTGTGCGAATGCACGTGGTCCCCGGCGCCGATGTCGCTGGTCGCGCGGCCGATCGCCTGGGCGTATTTGATCACCGGCTCTCCGCTTCCAATCGCCTGCACCGCGACCTTGTGGCCGGGCTCGATCCGTACTTTGGCCGTGGCGCCGCCCGGAAGCGGCTGCCCTGCCTCGATCGGAAAGGTTGCTACGGCGACATTGTCCTCCGGCGAGAGAAGGATTGAAGACGGGGCGGACAAAGCGGCACTCCTGATTTCGTTTCATGTGCGAATGGTCGCACAAGCAATTTGTCTTTTATCCACAATAGACAGAAACACGTCAACAGGTATTATGATCGAAAAAGGCGTCGACGGTCGAAGCGGGCGCGCGGAAATTGGAGCGACCAGTGTCGAAATACCCCGCGACGGCCAAGACAAATCAGCGCTGCCGCGCTACAGCGTGATTCCTTCGGACGGTTACCGATGAAGGGATAACAGGGCAAATTCAAAGTGCTACAGCGCCTGCCTGGCAATAGGCACTGCGCGATGGAGCAGCAACGAATTCCGGGCCGACGCCCGCAGCAACAGAGGACCAGCCGGACCTTCCATGGCGAAGCAGAACACCGTTTTCAAGGATGCCTTCAATCGCTGCCTGAAGCTCTTGGCGGAGACCTCCACGCTGCCGTCCGAGCCCGAACTCGGACAGGTGCTCGGGGTGAGCCGCACGACCGTTCGCGCCATTCTCACCCGCTGCGAGGAGCTCAGGCTGATCATCTGGGACAAGCGCCGGAAAATCGTGCTGCGCCGCCCCGAACCATCGGATTATTTTCCGACGGAAGAGACCAGCTCACTTGCAGAAATCATCGAGCGCAGTTTCATGCGCCGGATTCTGGCCGGCGGTGCCGAGCCCGGCATGCAGATCAACGAGCTTGAACTCGCGCGCGAGATCGGTACCGGCACGACGAGCGTACGCGAATTCCTGATCCGCTTCAGCCGCTTCGGCCTGATCGAGAAGCGACCGAACAGCCATTGGGTGCTGAAAGGTTTTACCCGAGAATTCGCGCTTGAGCTGACGGAAGTGCGCGAAATGTTCGAGCTCCGCTCCGCGGCGAGTTTCGTCGGCCTGCCGAAGGACCATCCCGCCTGGGACGAGCTGAAAAAGATCGAGGCCGTGCACCGCGAGATCCTTGCCGACATCGACAACCGCTACAAGGAATTTTCCGAGCTTGACGAGCGCTTCCACCTGCTGGTGCATAAATCGTCAAGCAACCGCTTCATCATCGATTTCTACGACATCATCGCGATCGTCTTCCACTATCACTATCAGTGGAACAAGGCCAACTCCCGGGAACGCAATGCGCGCGCGCTTGAAGAGCATCTCGCCTATATCGCCGCACTCCGGTCGCGCGATCCAAAGCAGGTGGACCAGGCTTGCCGGCGGCATCTGAAATCGGCGCGGGAGACCTTGCTGCAGTCGATTCCGTAGCCGGCTATGAACTCTCCCGATTAGACCGCTCAGTAGCCGGATTCCGGCCTTGAGGTCTGCTTCTCGCCTGTAAATTCCTGCCGCAAGCGTTGCGTCGCGCTGACGAGGAGCGTGACATCGGTGCCGATGGCCATGAAATCGGCGCCGAGATCGCGATAGTCGCGCGCCTGGGCGAGGTCGAGAGTCATGATCCCGCGCGCCTTCCCGGCACGGCCGATGCGCGCAAAGGCATCGACGATCACCGCACGCACCTCCGGATGGCCCGGCTTGCCGAGGTGGCCCATGTCGGCGGCCAGGTCCGACGGGCCTATGAACAGGCCGTCGACGCCATCGAGCGCAGCGATGTCATCGATCGCATCCAATCCCTTCCGGCTCTCGATCTGCAAGAGGAGGCAAATCTCGTCGTTGGCGGTCGTGAGATAGTCGCCGATCCGCCCGAAATTCGAGGCGCGGCCAAGCGTGGCGCCGACGCCGCGGACACCGTGCGGCGGGTAGCGAACGGCGCGCACCAATTGCTGCGCCTCTTCGACGCTATCGACCATCGGGATAAGCAGCGTCTGAACGCCGGTGTCGAGCGTCTGTTTGATAAGCGCCGTATCGCCGACAGGGAGACGAACGATCGGATGGCTGCCGCGCCCGGAGATCGCGCGGAACTGCGCCGAAAGAAGCGGCAGATCGTTCGGCGCGTGCTCACCGTCGATCAAAAGCCAGTCGTAACCGCTGTCGGCCACGACTTCGGCGGCGTAGGGGCTCGCCAGCGCCACCCACAGGCCAAGCTGGAACCGGTTTTCGCGGATCGCCGCTTTAAAGGGGTTTTTCGGGGCGGGCATCAATCGCTCTCCTCTCACTTCCGGATCTGTTCGCCGCAATCTGCCCCTCATACGGCTGCTCCCACCTTCTCCCCGCACGCGGGGAGAAGGGACAAGCGGCAGCGCCTTCGCCTCAAGACCCCTCTCCCCGCGCGCGGGGAGAGGGCCGGGGTGAGGGGCAGTTCGCATTCCTCTCATTAATGTCGAGTCGGTAAGTTATTACCCGCAAAAGAAAAAACCGGCCAGAACTTTCCGGCCGGTTCGATTGACAAGTGAGATCGCCGTCACCTCAGGCGATGCCGCCGAGGCAGACGTATTTGATCTCCATGAACTCCTCGATGCCATATTTCGAGCCCTCGCGGCCGAGGCCGGAAAGCTTGACGCCGCCGAAGGGGGCCTCCGCCGTGGAGATCAGGCCGGTATTGACGCCGACCATGCCGTATTCGAGTGCTTCCGCGACCCGGAAGACCCGGGCGAGGTCCTTGGCGTAGAAATAGGAGGCGAGACCGAACTCGGTATCGTTGGCCTGGGCGATCACATCGGCTTCGTCCTTGAAGCGGAAGAGCGGCGCCACCGGCCCAAAAGTCTCTTCGCGTGCGACCGACATGGACTGCGTGACATCGGCGAGCACCGTCGCCTCGTAGAACGTGCCGCCGAGCGCGTGGCGTCGGCCGCCGTGGACGACGCGGGCGCCCTTGGCAAGTGCATCGGCGACATGCTCCTCGACCTTGGCGAGCGCCGGCTGGTCGATCAGCGGGCCGAGAATGACGCCTTCCTCCATGCCGTTGCCGGTCTTCAGCTTGGCGACTGCGACGGCAAGCTTCTCGGAGAAGGCCTCGTAGACGCCATCCTGGACATAGATGCGGTTGGCGCAGACACAGGTCTGGCCGTTGTTGCGGAACTTGGCAATCAACGCCCCCTCGACGGCGGCATCAAGATCGGCGTCATCGAAAACGATGAAGGGCGCGTTGCCGCCAAGCTCAAGGCCGAGCTTCTTGATCGTGGTCGCGCTCTGGCGATAGAGCTCGGCGCCGACTTCCGTCGATCCGGTGAAGGTCAGCTTGCGCACGGTCGGGTTCGAGGTCATCTCGGCGCCGATCTCGCGGGCCGAGCCGGTGATGACGGAGAAGAGGCCCTTCGGCATGCCGGCGCGTTCCGCAAGCACCGCGATGGCAATCGCCGAGAACGGCGTCTGCCCGGCTGGCTTCAGCACCATGGCGCAACCGGCGGCAAAGGCGGGACCGGCCTTGCGGGTGATCATCGCGTTCGGGAAGTTCCAGGGCGTGATCGCGGCGACGACGCCGACCGGCTGCTTCATTACCAGGATGCGCTTGTCCTTCTGGTGTCCGGGCACGAGGTCGCCATAGACGCGGCGCGCCTCTTCCGCGAACCACTCGATGAAGCTTGCACCATAGACGATTTCGCCGGTTGCTTCCGCGAGCGGCTTGCCTTGCTCGATGGTCAGGATCTGGCCGAGGTCGTCCTTGTTCTCGATCATCAGTTCGAACCAGCGGCGCAGAACGCCCGCGCGCTCCTTGGCGGTCTTCGCCGCCCATTCCTTCTGCACCCGCGCCGCGGTCTCGATCGCGGCCCGTGTCTCGGCGGCACCGAGCTTCGGCACCCGGCCGATGATCTCGCCCGTCGCCGGGTTGTTCACCTCGATCGCGTTTTTCGGGTCGGCTTCGATCCAGTTTTCGCCCACGAGAGCGGCCTGGCGAAACAGCGACGGATCCTTCAAATTCATGGCGCGTCCTTCCTCGGATAAAATCTACAGAACTTATACAACTTTTTTCGCGAGCTCGACAATGGTCCTGAACGCCGTTTCTGCGTCCTCCTCGGCCATGCTGAATTGCCCCGCCTGGAACCGGATGGCGATGCGTCGGTCGACACGTGTCTGCGTCAGGTAGATGCGGCCGTCGTCGTTGATCGCCTTCACCAGAGCGAGGTTATGGGCGTCGGCATCGGAGCCGCCGGCATGTCGAAACGAAAAGAGAGACAGAACCGGTTCAGTAACGATTTCGAAGCCCGGTTCGTTCCGCAGCCGCTCGGCAAGTTCGCGCGACCAGCGGACATGATTGCGGATCATCTCCCTCAAGCCCGAAAGGCCGTGGAAGCGCAGCAGGAACCACAGCTTGAGAGCCCGAAAGCGCCGCCCGAGCGGCACGGACCATTCGGAGTAATTGATGATCCCGTCCTGCCCGTGCGTCTTCAGATATTCCGGCTGGATTGCCAGCGTGCGGACGAGATCGTCGGGGTTGCGAACGAAATGGGCAGAACAGTCGAACTGGGCGCCGAGCCATTTGTGCGGATTGAAGACGACTGAGTCGGCGCCCTCGACGCCCCGCCAGAGCTCACGGAATTCCTCGCAGATCATGGCAGCACCTGCCCAGGCGGCGTCGACATGGACGTATAGCCCATGCTCGCGGGCGACGCGGACGACTTCGGCAATGTCATCACAGGCGCCAGTGCTGGTGCCTCCGGTGCAGGCGACAATGCCTGCCGGGAGATGGCCCGCCTTGCGATCCGCCTTGATTGCACTGGCAAGAGCGGTGCAGTCCATCGCTCGACGCTCGCCGATGGTCGGTATCCGGACAAGATTCTCTTCCCCTATGCCGCTCACCCAGATCGCGCGGTCAATCGAGGTATGGACCTGGTTGGAGGAATAGATGCGGACACGGGGATTGCCGGCCAATCCTGCGCGATTGCCGTTCCAGTCGAGCGCCTTTTCGCGCATCACCAGCACCGCCGCGAGCGTGGCGGAGGACGCGGAATCCTGGATGACGCCGGAAAAGTCCGCCGGCAGGCCGATCGCCTGCCGCAGCCAGTCGAGCATCTTCGTCTCCAGTTCGGTCGCCGCCGGCGAGGTCTGCCAGAGCATGCATTGCGCCGCAACGGCGGTGACCAGATATTCGGCGATGACGGAGACGGGCGCGGCGTTGGCAGGGAAATAGGCAAAGAAACGGGGGTGCTGCCAATGGGTCATGCCCGGCATGATGATTGTCTGGAAATCCTCGAAGATCCGCTCCATCGCTTCACCGGCTTCCGGAGGAGATAGAGCGATTTGGCCCGCTATCTCACCGGCAGCCGTCTGCGCCCGGACGGGCCGGTCCCGAAGTGACTGCCGGTAATCCACACCCCAATCCGCGGCCTTGGCCGACCAATGCCTGAACGTTGCTTCGTCCATCGCTCCCTCCCATACTCATGTTGCGGTTCCATCGATGCTGGAACTTTTGTAGCGTCGCCGAATCCGCTCTCCTGGCCGAGACGCTACAGCGCCGCGCGTCAAATCGGACGCGCAAAGGTCGCTGTAGCACTTTGATTTGCTGCATGATTTTGTCCTTAAATCGATTCCGATTTAAGGAATCATGCAGTAGGACCTCCCAAGAGGATTCACGCGCAAATAAGGATGTTCGTTCGTGACAGAAATCAACCATAGAAGAGCCGACCACCCGATCCACTCGATCTTCCTGGAGCGCTGGTCGCCGCGCGCCTTTACCGGCGACGAAATCAGCGAAAAGGATCTGCTCGCCCTTTTCGAGGCCGCGCGCTGGGCGCCTTCGGCGAGCAACAACCAGCCCTGGCGCTTCGTCTATGCCCGCCGCGGCACCGAACACTTTGCGTCGCTCCTGGAGATTCTCGATGAAGGCAACCAGCGCTGGGCGAAAAAAGCCTCGGCGATCGTGATCATTCTATCGAAAACCCACAGGCTCACGTCGACCGGCGAGATGCGACCGGCCTACACCCATGCCTTCGATACCGGTGCCGCGTGGTTCGCGCTTGCGCTGCAGACGCGCCTTGCCGGTTTTTACGCGCATGCGATGGCGGGGATCGACCGGGACAAGGCCATGCGCGTACTCGGTGTACCGGAGCACTATCGGGTCGAAGCCGCGGTCGCGATCGGCAAACTTGCCGATCCGTCGACGCTGCCGGAGGATCTGCGCGAGCGGGAAAAGCCGAGCCAGCGCAAGCCGCTTGGCGATTTCGTTTTCGAAGGCCGGTTCAAGGCCGACTGATCGGGCAAAAGAAAACCGGCGCCTTTCGGCGCCGGCGATTTTCTGCCAGACGACCACATCAGATGTCGAGATTGGCGACGCTCAGCGCGTTTTCCTGGATGAAATCGCGCCGCGGTTCCACCTCGTCGCCCATCAGTCGCGAGAACAGACCGTCCGCGTCGGTCGCATCGGAAACCTTGACCTGCAGCAGCGAACGGACGTTCGGATCGAGTGTCGTTTCCCAGAGTTGCTCGGCGTTCATCTCGCCGAGACCCTTGTAGCGCTGCATCGAGAGGCCCTTGCGGCCGGCCGCGAAGATCGCGTCGAGCAGAGCGCGCGGTCCGCTGATGTCCTGGGTGCCGTCACGGCGGCGCAGCACCGGCGGCTCGGCATAGACTTCCTTCAGTTTTGCCGTCAGCTGATCGATATGGCGGGCATCGGAGGAGCCGATCAGCGCCATGTCGAGTATCGACACTTCCTTGACGCCGCGAACCATGCGCTCTAGCTTCAGGCCGCCTTCCGCGGTCACCGTTCCGGTCCAGCCGCGCTCGGTCTCCTCGGCGATGACGTCGAGGCGGCGCGCCACTTCCGCCGCCACGTCCTGATATTCATCGCGCCGGCCATTCAGTTCGACGTTGAGCGCGCCGGCGATGGCGGCCTGCTCGACGATCGCCCGGTTGTAGCGGGAATGCAGCCCGTCCATCAGCGAGCGCAGGCGCAGCGCATCATTGATGACTTCACGCAGGTCCTGCCCGGCTCTCACCTCGCCGGACGCGAGCGCCAGCGACGCTTCCTCGAGGCCCATGCTGATCAGGTAATCCTCGAGCGCCTTCTCGTCCTTCAGGTATTGCGTCGACTTGCCGCGCGTCACCTTGTAGAGCGGCGGCTGGGCGATATAGAGGTGGCCGCGCTCGATCAGCTCCGGCATCTGCCGGAAAAAGAATGTCAGCAGCAGCGTGCGGATGTGGGCGCCGTCGACGTCAGCATCCGTCATGATGATAATCTTGTGATAGCGCAGCTTGTCGGCATTGAATTCGTCCTTGCCGATCGAGGTGCCGAGCGCCGTGATCAGCGTGCCGATTTCCTGGCTCGACAGCATCTTGTCGAAGCGCGCACGCTCGACGTTCAAGATCTTGCCGCGCAGCGGCAGGATTGCCTGGCTTTCCCGTGAACGGCCCTGCTTGGCCGAACCGCCTGCCGAGTCGCCCTCGACCAGGAACAGTTCCGACTTGGCCGGATCGCGTTCGGAACAGTCGGCGAGCTTGCCGGGCAGCGACGAAATGTCGAGCGCTCCCTTACGACGGGTAAGCTCGCGTGCCTTGCGCGCCGCCTCGCGGGCCGCCGCCGCCTCGACGACCTTGCCGACGAGGACCTTGGCTTCGCTTGGATGCTCCTCAAACCAGGAATTCAATGCTTCGTTGACCAGGCTCTCGACCACAGGCCGGACTTCGGACGAAACGAGCTTGTCCTTGGTTTGCGAAGAAAACTTCGGATCGGGCACCTTGACGGACAGGACGGCGGTCAGTCCCTCGCGGCAATCCTCGCCCTGGAGCGTAACCTTTTCCTTCTTGGTTATCCCGGACGATTCCGCATAGGAGGTCACCTGGCGCGTCAGCGCGCCGCGGAAGCCGGCCATATGGGTGCCGCCGTCACGCTGCGGAATGTTGTTGGTGAAGCAAAGCACGTTTTCGTGGTAGCTGTCGTTCCACCACATCGCCACTTCAACCGTGATGCCGTCCTTTTCGCCACGGATCGAGACGGGACTGTGCACAAGCGGCTTCTTGGCGCGATCGAGATAGGCGACGAACGCCTCCAGCCCGCCTTCATACATCATCTCGTCGCGGCGGATGTCCGAATGACGCTTATCGGTGAGCACGATGCGGACGCCGGAATTCAGGAAGGCGAGCTCGCGCAGGCGGTGCTCGAGCGTCGTGTATTCGAATTCGACGTTCGAGAAGGTTTGCTCGCTGGGCAGGAAGGTGACCTCCGTGCCGGTATCGGTGCCGGCGTCACCCGTCACTTGGAGCGGGCCGTCGGCAACTCCGTGCGTGAAGCTCATCTCGTGGATCTTGCCGCTGCGGCGGATCTTGAGCTTCAAGGATGTGGAGAGCGCGTTGACGACCGAAACGCCTACGCCATGCAGGCCGCCCGAGACCTTGTAGGAATTCTGGTCGAACTTTCCGCCGGCGTGAAGCTGGGTCATGATGACCTCGGCGGCGGACACGCCTTCCTCCTTGTGAATGTCGGTCGGGATGCCGCGGCCGTTGTCGGTCACCGTCACCGAACCATCGGGATTGAGGGTTACCGTGACGATATCCGCATGGCCGGCCAGCGCCTCGTCGATCGCATTGTCGACGACCTCATAGACCATGTGGTGCAGACCGGAACCATCGTCGGTGTCGCCGATATACATGCCCGGCCGCTTGCGGACGGCATCGAGCCCTTTCAACACCTTGATGGAATCGGCACCATATTCGGCGATGGCGCCGGCTTCGGTCTCAGGAAAATCGGTCATTCGGCTTCAGGTCTTTCCAGGTTGCGGACGTCGTGATTCGGTGCGAATCACAGCGCGGAGGCCTTACGGACTATAGGAAATTTGTCCACGGCTTCCAAATCCCGGACCGCGCTCGGCGGTCGGGAACAGGCTTTCATCCCCTGTCATTATCAGGAATTGTGGCTTTTTCCAAAATATCTTCCAAAGCCCGGATCGTCTCCTCCGACAAACCGCGTATCTGCCCTCTCAGCCGGTTGGCAAATGCGGTGTGACCGGGCGGCAGGCCGGACGTATCGAGCACCACCTTCGGGTCGGAAATATCGGCGATCCGGAAGAGCTCGTCCGCCTCGTCCCAGATCACATTGAAATAGCCGGCGACGCGCTGCAAAAAATCGAAGCTCGGCTGCCCGCGCTTGCCATGCTCCAGCGCCGACAGGTAGGCGGCCGAAACACCGATCGCCGCCGCCATCTGCTTTTGTGACACACCCTTTCTGCGCCGCAGCTCGCGCATCGCTTCGCCGAACGGCGTCATGACGCACTTCCCTTGGCGCGCGCCAGGCGGACATAGAGCGCGCCCTCGCCACCGTGGTTGCGCGCCGCCGGCTCATAGGACGAGATCAGCGGACGAAACTCCGGGAGCGAAAACCAGAGCGGCACCGCCCGTTTCAACGCCCCATCGCTTCCGAGCGACGTGCCCTTGCCGGTGATGACCAGGACGTGACGAAGGCCGCGCTCGTGCGCCTTCAGGAGAAACTGCAGGAGCAGGCCATGGGCTTCGCTCTGGATCATGCCGTGCAGGTCGATCCGCGCTTCGAGCGCCACGCGGCCTTTCGCGAGCTTGCGCTTCACCGGCCTTTCAAGCGGATGGTGACGTCGCTCGGCCTTGCCTTTGCTGAGCGTGAAGCCCGGCTCAGCCTTTTCTTGCGGTGTTGCCGCGACCTTCGGCGAATCCGGCGCTGCGGGCGCAACCTCTTCGCTCTCGCCAAGCAGGTCCGCGAGACTTTCGATACGGCCAGGTATTGGCCGGGTCGAGCGTGCGACCTTCCCCCAAAGAATGCGATCCTCCGGCGAAAGCTTCTTTTCGCTAGCCATGGTGGTATCTGGACGCGGCCGCCCGAGGGACGAAGATGTAGAAGTCCGCGGCATTGCGGACGGATCCCGCCAGATTGCCCGCGTCGTCACCGGAACCGGTGAAGATGTCTCCGCGCGCGGGACCGACGATTGCCGAACCAGTGTCGAGCGCCAGCATCAGGCGCGCAAACGGCCGTCCGCCGTCGAGATGGGTAAGGGTGTCGCTCGCAACATAGAAGGGGACGCCGAAGGTATGGATCAGCCGATCGACGGCGAGCGATCGCCCGGGCTCCAGTGGTACCTTGGCCGCAGCAACCGGCCCCAGGCCGTCATCGTCTACCGAGGCCTCGCGGAAAAAGATGAAAGACCGATTGTGCCACAGGATCTCGTCCACCTTTTCGGGATGCGCTGCAAGCCAGGCGCGGATGCTCGCCATCGACACGGTCGCTGCATCGATCTCGCCGCGATCGATCAGCAGCTTACCGATTGCGGAAAAGCGGTGCCCGGTCTTTGCCGCATAGGTGATGCGCCGCCTCGATCCGTCCGGATAGAGGAGCCGGGCCGCACCCTGGACATGAACGAAAAAGACGTCGACCTTCGACCGGGCATAGGCAATCTCAAGCCCGCGTCCCGCGAGGAAGCCCCGCTCGATCGCCTCCCGGTCCGGATATTCCTCGATCTCATCACCACGAAGGCGCCCGAAGGCGAAATACGGATCCATGCCTTGTGGCCGGCTCGCATCGTCGATGTCGATCAGATCGGCCGGCCGACGGTAGAAGGGGAAGCGAAAAATCTCGTCCGGTTCGGCACGAACCTCGATCTCCGGCTCATAAAAAGCGGTAACGAACCCCCTACCGCCCTCGCCGGTCCGAATCCTGAACGGAAGAAACTGCTCTTCGAAAAAGGAGCGCGCCGCTGCCGCGTCGGAAACGTGCGAGCGGGCGGCCTCGAAAGCGGGCAAGAGATCGGCCACGGAAATGCCGAGCGATCCTGTCTTGTAGGGTTTCGCCGTGGTGACGTGGTGATGGCAGCGGAGAAGGGCGGCAATAACGGCTGTCGGATCATCCGCCTGCCAGCCGGGCAGTTCGGAAAAGGCGACCGGCTCCAAATGAAAGGCCATGCTCGCCTCAGTTTTCCGATTCCGTAGCGATCAGTTTCCAGTTCGGATCGCGCGACCGGATATCACGCGAGAAGGTCCAGAGGTCGTTGACTTCGGCAACAGAGTCGGCGTCGCCGTCGATCAGTTTGCCCTGCTTGTCATAGGTAGCCGAGATGAGCTGGCTGATGATCCGGACGGTGATGTTTTCCTCGTTGTCCTTGATCTCCGCGTGGGTGATGTCGGCCTTCTCGATGCCGACGAAGGTCGACTTGACGACCTCGCCCTTCCCCTCCCGGTCGGAAATGGCGGAATCGAAGCCCTCATAGACTTCGCGCGACAGCAGTCCCTTCAGCGTCTTGCGGTCGCCGTCGGCGAAGGCCATCACGATCATCTCGTAGGCCATCTTGGCGCCGCTGACGAAATCCTCCGGATTGAAGCTGCGGTCGGCGTCGCTCAAGGCCCTGAGTTGGCCGTTCAAAGGCGTGCCGGCCTTGGCAACGGCATCGATGGCTGCGTAACGAGACTCGTCTTCGACGGTGCTTTCGCGGCGCGGGAGTTGCACGACCTTGCCATTGTCGGCGCTCTCCGGGCCCTTGCTCATCTCACGCGGCGAATAGGGATCGAAAGGCGGTCGTTCATTGCCGGTACGGCGCCCCAGAACACTGCGCAACTGCAGAAAGATGACCACGGCGGCGATCAGGAAAAAAAACGTGATGAAGTCGAAAGAGCCCATTTCCACCCGGAACCGCTGTTAGATTTTCTCTTACTATCCCATATAGTCCGCAAGGATAACCCATTCAAATGGCGATGTCGCACCCTTAAACCGGAGGCCAACCAATTGCACGAAACTTCTGGCGAGTGCCGTCGATGCGTTCCCTGATCATTCCGCTCGTCATCCTCGGGCTGCCGCTCGCGGAAATTGCCGGCTTCGTCATCGTTGGTCGCGAAGCCGGACTCCTGATGACGCTGCTCCTCGTGTTCCTGAGCGGTGCGGTCGGTATTGCGCTGCTGCGCGTCCAGGGATTCGAGGTGTTTCGCCGCGTGCAGGAATCCGCTCGGGCGGGACGTGACCCGGGCCGCGAGGTTCTCGAAGGCGCGCTGGTCTTCGTCGCAGCAATCCTCCTGATCGTGCCGGGCTTCTTCAGCGACATCATCTGCCTCGTCTTGTTCCTGCCACCGATAAGGCGTGCCGTCGCCACATTCCTGCAGACAAGAATGACTATAGTGACGGCAGGAACTGGTTTCTACCGCTGGGGTCCCGGCGGACGCGAAGAACGCACGGGTCCCCGCGTCATCGACCTGAACGAGGACGAATTCTCCCGCGAGAAGAAGGATGACGACGGGTCCTCGCCGCCGAACCGGATCTCCCGGTAGAAATCGAAAACGATGGCAAGCGGGAAAGCGCCTCGCGCTTTTTAGCCAGTCGACGCGGCATCAGGTCTATTCTGTCTGCGGTCGGCTACGGGAAAGCGCGAAAATCGCTTGCCCAGCTCCCCAAAGAGGCCCGGTTGGCAAGGGTTGTAAGCCCGAGTCCGAAATGATAGATGGCCTCACTGATTTGAAGTCCGAGGAAACTCTTATGACGACTGATACCGCAACAAATGGCAACGGCGGCGCGCAGCAAAGCCCCGCGCTCAACATCCTGGCCCAGTATGTCAAGGATCTTTCCTTCGAGAATCCCGGTGCGCCGCGTTCTCTGCAGGCTCGCGAGCGTGCGCCGTCGATCAACATCAATGTCAACGTCAACGCCAATCCGCTCGCCGAGAACGATTTCGACGTCGTTCTGTCCTTGAACGCGGAGGCGAAGGACGGCGACAAGGTCCTGTTCAACGTCGAACTGGCCTATGGCGGCGTGTTCCGCGTTTCGGGTTTCCCGCAGGAACACATGCTGCCGCTGCTCTTCATCGAGTGCCCGCGGCTGCTCTTCCCGTTTGCGCGCCAGATCGTCGCCGACGCGACCCGCAACGGCGGCTTCCCGCCGCTGATGATCGACCCGATCGACTTCGCTCAGATGTTCGCGCAGCGCATGGCTGAAGAAAAGGTCCGCGCCCAGGTCGCCAACAGCAACGATACGGCCAACTGATCGGCCATCGAACTTTTGGACGACGCAATTCCGGACGGAAAACCGCAACACACTTTTCCTGGAATTGCTTTGCCTCTTGAGGAAAAGGCCCGGTTTTCGCCGGGCTTTTCATTTCAGCACTGGTATTTCGACCAGATTGCCTTTGTGCCCATCTTGGCAACAAGGGCCGCATGTGCCGCGATCTCGACCTCCGTCAGCCGGGCGGGCAAGGCTCTCGGTCGCTCAAGCACGATGATCGGCCCGTCCTCGGCTTCGATCGCCCGGCCACCGGCCACGCTGGTCACAAGCCCCAGCGCCGCCTGCCGGCCGCCGATCATCTCGATGTAGACTTCCGCGAGCAGCTCCGAGTCGAGCAGCGCGCCGTGTTTTGCGCGATGGGAATTGTCGATGCCATACCGGCGGCAGAGGGCATCGAGCGAATTCGGCCCCATCGGATGTTTGCGCCTGGCGAGCGCCAGCGTGTCCGTGACCAGTTCGCCGGCCACCGCTGGAAGGCCCAACCGGGCAAATTCCGCATTGATGAAACTGATGTCGAAGGTGGCGTTGTGCGCCACCCAGCGGGCGCCGCCGAAGAAATCCAGGATCTGGTCGGCGACATCGGCAAAGCTCGGCTTGTCCCTCAGGAACTCGTCGGTGATGCCGTGAACGGCCAAGGCATCCGGATGAACCTTGCGGTCGCCCGGATTGATGTAGAGATGCAGCGTGCGTCCCGTCGGAAACTGGTTCTCGAGCTCGACGCCGCCGATTTCGATTACGCGGTCGTCGCGGCTGTCGAGGCCGGTTGTTTCCGTATCGAAGATGATTTCACGCATGCGGCGTTCCCTTGGGACGACGTTTCGGAGCGAATCGATCCGAAGCTGATGTCCATTCTTAACGGCATTTCTTCTGCAGTTGAAGCGGTGGCGCAGGGGTTTGCACCGGATCGGAAGGTGCATTGAATTGGCGATTGCCCCCTCATCCGCCTGGAGGCGCCTTCTCCCCGCTCCCCCGAGCGAAGGGACAAGCCATCACCCATCTGTCCCCCTCTCCCCGCCTATGCGTACTGGAGACATGGGTAACATGTGTTCGGGGACATGGGTGACGGTTTGCTATCCACTACAGCGCCGCGCGTCCAATCGGACGCGCAAAGGTCGCTGTAGCACTTTGAATTGCTGCATGATTTTGTCCTTAAATCGATTCCGATTTAAGGAATCATACAGTAGCCCTTCCGTAGCTGCTCTACGATTGCCCTGATCTGCTCTCGGGTGACGTCGAAACTGTCGCTGGTGTCGATGATGTGGTCTGCCCGCGCGCGCTTTTCGCTGTCGGGAACCTGGCGCGCGAGGATCATCGCGAATTTTTCCGCTGTCATTCCCGGCCGCTTCATCACCCGTTCCCGCTGTATCTCGGGCGCACAGGTGACGACGACGACCTGGTCGACGCGTCCTTCCGCCTTCGTCTCGAAAAGCAACGGTATGTCGAGGACCACGAAGGGGGCACCGGCGCCGCGGTGCACGGCAATAAATTCCCTCTCCTTCGCACGAACGAGCGGATGGACGATCTGCTCCAGTTCGCCAAGCCGCTCCGGCGCTGCGAGAAGCTGGCGCGAAAGCTCTGCCCGGTCGATGACGCCGTCCTTTACCACGCCGGGAAAAGCCGCCTCGACCGGCGCCACTGCCTCGCCGCGATAAAGCTCGTGAACGGCTTCGTCGGCATCGTTCACCGGCACGCCGAACTCGCGGAACATTTGGGCCGCGGTCGACTTGCCCATTCCAATCGATCCCGTGAGGCCGACAATGATCATTTGTGGCTGTCCATATCGCGAATGATGAGCTGCCTAAGCGTGTCGTCGACGACCGGCCGACGGCCGAACCATCTTTCGAATCCAGGCACCGCCTGATGCAACAGCATGCCAAGTCCATCGACGATCGCAAAGCCCTGCGCTTCGGCCTGGCGCAGCAGCGGCGTTTTCAGCGGCACATAGACAATGTCCGTGACGACGGCATCCTTCGCCATCATCGAGAAATCGATCTCGGGCGCCGGTTCGCCATCCATGCCAAGCGAGGTCGTGTTGATGAAAAGCCCGGCACCGGTCATCACTTCGGACAGGCCCCCTAGCGGGTGAGCGTGAACCGCGGCGCCAAAACGGTCCGCCAGTTCCTGCGCCCTGGCCGGCGTCCGGTTGACCACGTGGATTGCCTTGATGCCGCGATCGCGAACCGCCTGGATGACGGCGCGGCTGGCGCCGCCGGCGCCGAGAACGACGGCGGTCGAAATCCGGTCCCATCCTTGCGCGCGCTCGTCGAGGTTGGCGACGAAGCCTTGCCCATCGGTATTCGTCGCGCAAATCTCTCCGTCTTCAACCCAGAGAGTATTGGCGGCGCCGAGTTCGGCGCTCAGTTCGTCCGGGTGATCGGAAAGACGGAATGCGGCTTCCTTGTGCGGAATGGTGACATTGCCGCCGCAGAAACCGGAAGCGCCGCTCCTCAATTGGCGCATGAAATCCGGAAAATTTTCCGGCGGGACCTCATAGGCCCGGTAGCTGCCGGCGATCCCCAGCTGTTTCAGCCAGTAACCGTGGATCAGCGGTGAGCGCGAATGCTTGACCGGATATCCGGTAACGAAGGCATGGTTAACAAATGTTTCACGTGAATCACGCATCGATCGAGCCCAGGTCACGGAGTTTGGAAAGCAGCGGCAGCAGCGGCAAACCGAGAATCGTAAAATAGTCGCCTTCGATCTTTTCGAAGAGCTGGATGCCCTCGCCTTCGAGCTGATAGGCGCCGACGCTCGCAAGCGCTTTCTCGCCGACCCTTGAAAGGTGTCTTTCGACAAAGCCCCGACTGAGCGGGCGCACGGTCATGTGGGCCGAGGAAACATGGCGCCAGACGACCTCACCGCCACGGACAAGAACGATGGCGCTGTTCAGACTGTGCGTCTGGCCGGACAGCGAGAGGAGGTGGTCGGCGGCCTCCGACATATCCTTGGGCTTGTGATAGACGCGCGAGCCGAGCGACATCGTCTGGTCCGAACCGATGACGAGCGCTCCGCTGAAATGCCGGGCGACATCCTTTGCCTTCGCCTCTGCCAAGGCCAGCGCCACGTTCACCGGCGAAGCGCCCGCTTTTTCTAGCGGTTCCTCCAGTGCCCGTTCATCGATCTCTGCGGCCCTCGCCTGAAACGCAAGCCCCGCGTTTTCCAACAGGGCGCGGCGAAATGGACTGGCGGAGGCCAACACAAGGGTCGTCGTCATCGTTCTATCCCGGATCCTTCGCTTCGCTCTATCTGAGCCGCGGACGCAGGGCAACGATCGCCGCGGCGGTTTCCTCGATCGAGCGGCGCGTAACGTCGATCATTGGCCAATTGTTGCGCGCACAGAGCGAGCGGGCATATTTCAGCTCTTCGGCGATCGAGGCCCGGTCGGTATAGTCTGCGCCGTGGAAGGTCTGGGTTGTCCCGAGCAGCCGGTGCTGGCGCACCTGGGCGATCCTGTCCGCTGTCGCGATGAGCCCGACGACCAGCGGCTTTGTCGCGCTGAGAAGACCGTCCGGCAGCGGCACGCCAGGCACGATCGGGATGTTTGCCGTCTTGATGCCGCGATTGGCTAGATAGATGCTCGTCGGAGTCTTCGATGTCCGACTTATGCCGACGAGCACGACGTCGGCCTCATCGAAATCCGCGGGCATCTGGCCGTCGTCATGGTCCATGCTGAAGTTCAGGGCCTCGATCCGGGCGAAGTATTCCGCGTCCATGACGTGCTGCGCGCCCGACCGGCGGCGGGAGGGTGAGCCGAGATAGGATTGAAACAGGTCTATGATCGGATCGAGGACCGAGACACAGGGGACACCGATCTCGCGGCAGCGCTGATCGATGACATCGGCGAGCTCGCGGTCGACGATCGTATAGAGGACGATGCCCGGAGCGCCGTCGATCGCTTCCAGCACCTGCATGAGCTGCTTACGGTTTCGGATCAGCGGATAGACGTGCTCCAGCGCATGCGACGACTGGAATTGCGCCGCGGCAGCACGTCCCGCCGCAATCAGCGTCTCGCCCGTCGAATCGGAGACGAGGTGCAGGTGGAAATAGTTTTTTCGGTTCTCCACGCAATTCTCCGGGGGCTGTTGATAGGCCGGGACAGAAACAGGTAACGGCGCGGCGGCTCTCCAGGCAAGTGGAAAAGCGCCGACTTATTCACATCCCTGACCCGTCCGGAGAAAGTCGGGCGCTGCATGTGGATAAGACTCATGGTGACGACAAAATGTCACGCGTTTCTACAGCTTGTCCACAAGAAGCGGAAAACCGGAATTGAACGTAACGCGCGGATTTTCCAGTGTTTTTTATCCATCCCCCATTCTGCGCTGCAAGGTCGGGTTGTTTCTCCAGGTGTCTTGCGGCGGCGGCACGGCCTTTGGATGAATTGCGGATTGATTTTAATCCTTGATAGCCACCGACTCTAAGAAATAGAAACCTTTTAAATATCAGTTTTCATATAGTTTAGGAGAAGCCGCGGGTGAGCGAGACACGTCGCAAAGTTCTCGAGGTGCTGGACGGGAAATGTCTGACGCCACCACCGATCTGGCTCATGCGCCAGGCCGGACGCTACCTCCCGGAATACCGTGAGACGCGGTTGAAGGCTGGAAGCTTCCTTGATCTCTGCTACACACCCGATCTTGCTGTGGAAGTGACCTTGCAGCCGATCCGTCGCTATGCCTTCGATGCGGCGATCCTCTTTTCCGACATCCTGGTCATCCCGGACGCTCTGCACAGGAATGTTCGCTTCGAGGAAGGCCATGGGCCAAAGATGGATCCGATCGATGCGGATGGCATCGCGCGGCTCAGCGCCGTCGGCGTCTCCGGGCACCTGCGGCCCGTCATCGAGACGGTTTCGCGGCTGCGGCGGGAGTTGCCGACGGAGACGACGCTGCTTGGTTTCTGCGGCGCCCCATGGACAGTCGCGACTTACATGATTGCGGGTCACGGAACGCCGGATCAGGCCCCTGCCCGCCTCTTTGCCTATCGCCATCCAAAGGAGTTCGACGATCTGCTTGCTTTCCTCGCTGATATCTCCGCCGACTATCTGGTGGAGCAGATCGACGCGGGTGCCGATGCGGTGCAGATTTTCGACTCCTGGGCAGGTGTGCTCGGCGAGGAGGAATTTGCCCGCTTTGCCGCCGAACCGGTGCGCCGGATGATCGCCTCTGTTCGTGCACGGCGGCCGTCAGCGAAGGTGATTGCCTTCGCGAAGGGCGCGGGGCTCTTGCTCAAGGACTACCGGCATTCAACGGGTGCCGATGCGATCGGGCTCGATTGGTCGGTGCCGTTGTCCTTTGCGGCCGAGCTGCAGAAGGATGGCCCGGTGCAGGGCAACCTGGATCCGATGCGGGTCGTGGCCGGCGGCGCGGCGTTGGAGAGCGGTATCGATCGGATCCTCGACGTGCTTGGCAACGGACCCCTGATTTTCAATCTCGGACACGGGATTACACCGCAGGCGGACCCGGCGAACGTGACGGCATTGGTGTCGCGAGTGCGCGGGAGGCGATGATGGCGGAGCGCCAGACCGATAGCGGGCCGGGGAACAGGGCGCGTCTCCGCGCATGGATCGCCATTTCGGCGTTCTTCCTGCTGCTGGCTGGCCTCTTCGTCTGGCAGCCGGACGATCTCTATCTCTGGATCAAGGCGCTGCACGTCATTGCCGTGATCTCCTGGATGGCGGCACTTCTCTATATGCCGCGTCTCTTCATCTATCACACGGATGCGGCGCCGGGGTCGGCGCAGTCGGAAACGTTCAAGATGATGGAGCAGCGCCTGCTGAAGGTCATCATGAACCCGGCGATGATGATCTCCTGGGCGCTCGGCCTCTACCTTGCATGGAGCATCTACCGCTTTCAGGGTGGCTGGCTGCACGCCAAGCTCTTTTTCGTCGTGCTGTTGACCGTCGTGCACGTACATTTCAGCCGTGCGGTGAAAGCCTTCCAGCGTGACGAGAATCGCCGTGACGCGCGCTACTGGCGGCTGATGAACGAGGCGCCGACGCTGCTGATGATCCTCATCGTCATCATGGCGGTGGTGAAACCGTTTTGAATTCAATCGATTTTTAGCTGCAATAGTTGTCGCTAATTTGCCCGAGGCCCTTGCGGCGTTTCACGTGAATCGCTATTTTCAAACATCTCCTTCTTCCTGTGGCCTGACCAAGTTTAGAGCCTGCCTCTTCCTTCTCGCAGCTCCCTTACAAAAATCACGCCAACTTCCATTCCCATACGAGACGTGGACCCTTCATGGCTGAAATGAAGCTTCAAGAACTTAAGAACAAGACGCCGACCGATCTTCTGGCCTTTGCCGAAGAGCTCGAGGTTGAGAACGCCAGCACGATGCGCAAGCAGGAGCTGATGTTCGCAATCCTCAAGATGCTCGCGACGCAAGAGATCGAGATCATCGGTGAAGGCGTTGTTGAGGTGCTGCAGGACGGATTCGGCTTCCTGCGCTCCGCCAATGCCAACTATCTGCCGGGCCCTGACGACATCTACATTTCGCCCTCGCAGATCCGCCGCTTCTCGTTGAAAACCGGTGATACCGTAGAGGGGCCGATCCGCGGTCCGAAGGAAGGCGAGCGCTATTTCGCGCTGCTGAAGGTCAACACCATCAATTTCGATGATCCGGAAAAGATCCGGCACAAGGTGCACTTCGACAACCTGACGCCGCTCTACCCGAACGAGCGCTTCAAGATGGAGCTCGAGGTTCCGACGTCGAAGGACCTTTCGGCCCGCGTCATCGATCTGGTGGCGCCGCTCGGCAAGGGCCAGCGCGGGCTGATCGTGGCGCCGCCGCGCACCGGTAAGACGGTGCTTCTTCAGAACATCGCCCATTCGATCACCGCAAACCATCCGGAATGCTATCTGATCGTTCTGTTGATCGACGAACGTCCGGAAGAAGTGACCGATATGCAGCGCTCGGTGAAGGGCGAAGTCGTGTCCTCCACATTCGACGAGCCGGCGACACGCCACGTCCAGGTGGCGGAAATGGTCATCGAGAAGGCGAAGCGCCTCGTCGAGCATGGCAGGGACGTTGTCATCCTGCTCGATTCGATCACCCGTCTCGGCCGCGCCTACAACACCGTGGTGCCGTCATCCGGCAAGGTTCTGACCGGCGGTGTCGATGCCAACGCGCTTCAGCGCCCGAAGCGTTTCTTCGGCGCGGCGCGCAACATCGAGGAAGGCGGCTCGCTGACCATCATCGCGACGGCGCTGATCGATACCGGCAGCCGCATGGATGAAGTGATCTTCGAAGAGTTCAAGGGCACCGGCAACTCCGAAATCGTGCTCGACCGCAAGGTCGCCGACAAGCGCATCTTCCCAGCCATGGACATCCTGAAGTCCGGCACACGCAAGGAGGATCTCCTGGTGCCGCGGCAGGATCTGCAGAAGATCTTCGTTCTGCGCCGCATCCTCGCTCCTATGGGCACGACGGATGCGATCGAGTTCCTGATCGACAAGCTGAAGCAGACGAAGACCAACGGCGACTTCTTCGAATCGATGAACACCTGATAGCCTTTCAGGCTTTTCAAAAGATGGCCGGGACGGTTCGCGTCCCGGTTTTTTTTTGCATTTGTGCCACTGGATGACTCGTCGATTTGGGGAGGAAGTCATGCATGCCTCCAAGGCCGACTGCGGCCTCGATGCTTCCGATAGCGGCACGACACGGCGGTTCAATTTATTAGCCGGATTCTCCGCGGCCTACGCGGAGGGCTTCGAAGTGCGCGTCAGTTCCACGATGATTCACGTGAAACACCGCATTGCCCGCGTGCATGATCGAGAGCGCTTGAGCGACATGCTTGATTTCCGTCGCCGGTCGGTGCATAAGTCGCCGCGCTCTGCACCCTGCGCAGAAATGGCGAGGTTTGCTCGGCGGAAGATGATGGCCGTTCGAAGATGCAACCCGGCCCTAGCCCTAAAAGACAGCAATGAACCCGAGCTCGCGGCAAGCGCATTGTGCTCGGGGACGCGCGGTAGCCCGATGCCATTTACGGATACGATATATGCACTTTCGAGCGGCGCCCTGCCCGCCGGCGTTGCCGTTATCCGCATCAGCGGGCCGGCCACGACGGAGGCTATTACGCGGCTTTGCGGACCGCTGCCGCGAGCCCGCAGCGCGACGTTGAGAACGATTCGGACTCGAAACGGTGAGCCGCTCGATAGCGGGCTGGTGCTCTACTTCCCGGGGCCGGCATCGTTCACGGGCGAGGACTGCTGTGAGCTGCAGGTGCATGGCGGGCGAGCCGTTGTCCATGCGATATTGGAAGAGCTTGCAGGGGTCGATGGTCTACGTCACGCCGAGGCGGGTGAGTTTTCGAGACGCGCGTTTCAAAACGGTAAGATGGATCTTGTGGAGGTCGAGGGCCTTGCGGACCTGATCGTGGCCGAGACCGAGATGCAGCGCCGTTTGGCGCTCGAGCATTCCGGCGGCGGGCAGTCCGCGCTTTACGAAGGTTGGGCGCGGCGCCTGACGCATGCGCGCGCCATGATCGAGGCCGAACTCGATTTTGCCGACGAGGATGATGTGCCGGGATCGGTGAGCGCTTCGGTCTGGAAGGACATGGCGAAGCTCCGCGGCGAAATCGAAGAGCATATCGGCCAGGCGGGGCTGGCGGAGATCATCCGCGATGGCCTGAAAATTGTCATTGCCGGCGAGCCGAATGCGGGCAAGTCGAGTCTCCTGAATGCGTTGGCAAAGCGCGATGTCGCGATCGTGACGGAGATAGCCGGCACCACTCGCGATATCATCTCGGTCGATCTTTCGTTAGCCGGATTCTCCGTGAAGCTATTTGACACGGCGGGGTTGCGGGAAACCGACGAAGTCGTCGAACGCGAGGGCATTCGCCGTGCACGCGAAACCATCGGACGAGCCGATCTCGTGCTGCTGCTATCGGATAATCCGGCACGTTTCTTCACGGGTGAAGCTATTCCGGAAAACGTCCCCATCATAAAGGTTGCGACGAAGATTGACCGGGACGATGTTTCGTGGCTGCCGAGCGACGCGGATATATTTCTATCGACGAAGACTGGAGCCGGTGTTGCCGACCTGTTGGAGGCGCTCGGATCTTACCTTCCGGACTTGGCAGGCAAGACGTCCTTGTCGATGCCATCGCGGAAACGCCACGTCGACTGCCTCCGTCAGGCAAGCGCTGCGCTGGAGCGTAGCCTGTCGGCGGAGGCGTTGGGGTTGGATATCCAGGCGGAGCAATTGCGCGTCGCGGGCGACGCGCTCGGCCGCATCACGGGGCGCGTCGATGTCGAGAACTTGCTCGATGTGATATTTTCAGAGTTCTGTATCGGCAAATAAGCGGCCGATGCAACGATAGCGAGTCATCCGCAGCGTTTCACGTGAAACCACTTGACTCACCCATGTGAAATTCAGAATCAGGCTGGTGTAACTGGAGCATTGGAATGTCGAGTTATGATGTCATCGTGATTGGCGGCGGACATGCCGGCTGCGAGGCGGCCTCGGCCTCGGCGCGGCTTGGTGCCCGCACGGCCCTCATCACGCATAGGCGCGACACAATCGGGGTGATGTCCTGCAATCCGGCCATCGGCGGCCTGGGCAAGGGACATCTCGTTCGGGAGATCGACGCTCTGGACGGCCTGATGGGGCGCGTCGCCGATGCCGCCGGCATCCAGTTTCGCCTGCTTAACCGCCGTAAGGGACCGGCTGTGCGCGGTCCCCGTACGCAGGCGGATCGCAAGCTCTATCGCGAGGCGATGCAGAATGCGATCGGCGCGGTGGATAATCTGTCGGTTATCGAGGGTGACGCCTTCGACTTGCTAACTGAAAGCGGCGCGGTCTGCGGGGTTGTCATGAAGGACGGCCGTAGCTTTCGGGCGGCTGCGGTTGTGCTCACGACCGGGACCTTCCTGAAAGGTCTGATTCATATTGGTGATCGCAAGATCCCGGCTGGCCGGGTCGGAGAGGAACCGTCGGTCGGCCTTTCGGAGACCTTGGCGCGCTTCGGGCTTAATCTCGGACGATTGAAGACGGGTACACCGGCTCGGCTCGATGGCCGGACGATCGATTGGGACCGTGTCGGTCGCCAGGGCCCGGATGAGGATCCGGTGCCCTTCTCGTTCTTGACCGACGAAATCGTGAACCGGCAGATCGACTGCGGCGTGACGCGCACGACGGAAGCTACGCACAAGCTCATCGCCGACAACATCCATCGCTCCGCAATGTATTCCGGTCAGATCGAAGGCGTTGGCCCTCGCTACTGCCCGTCGATCGAGGACAAGATCGTTCGCTTCGGTGAGCGCGACGGCCACCAGATTTTCCTGGAGCCGGAAGGGCTGGATGACGATACAGTCTACCCCAATGGCATTTCGACCTCCCTGCCCGAGGAGGTCCAGGATGCCTTTATCCGGACCATCCCGGGGTTGGAGGAGGTGACCATCCTGCAGCCCGGTTACGCAATCGAATATGATCACGTCGATCCGCGGGAACTGGAATTGTCCCTGGCGGTGAGGAAGGCGCCCGGTCTGTTCCTTGCCGGCCAGATCAACGGCACGACGGGCTATGAAGAGGCAGGCGCTCAGGGTTTGGTTGCCGGATTGAATGCCGCGCTCGCCGCGTTGGGCCGCACACCGTTCCATTTCAGCCGCACCGATTCCTATATCGGGGTGATGATCGATGATCTGACGTCACGCGGCATCACCGAACCGTATCGGATGTTTACCTCGCGCGCCGAATATCGGCTGTCGCTTCGGGCCGATAATGCCGACATGCGGCTGACGCCGCTCGGCATCGAGCTCGGCTTCGTGGGCGGGACGCGACAGCAGCGCTTCAAAGACTGGAAAGACAGCTATGAGCGCGGGCGTGCGCTGTTGCAGTCCCTTTCTGTTACGCCGACAGAGGGCAAGCGGTTCGGCCTGAAACTCAATCAGGATGGCCAGCGGCGATCGGCCTTTGAGATCTTGTCCTACCCCGAGCAATCGATCGCCGGGCTAAAACCCCTCTGGCCGGAACTCGAGGCGGTTGACGGGCGCGTGGTCGAGGCGCTGGAAATCGACGCTGCCTATGCGGTCTACATGGAAAGGCAGGCGGCGGATATTGCCGGCGTTCGCCGCGAAGAGAGCACCAGCATCCCCGAGGACTTCGACTACGGCCTGCTGCCGGGATTGTCGAACGAATTGAAGCAGAAGCTGATGCAACAAAGACCGCGCAATCTGGCGCAGGCCATGAAGGTCGACGGGATGACACCGGCCGCAGTGTCGCTGATCCTCACCTGGCTGAAGCGCCAGAATCGCGAAGAGTTGCGTGTGGCGAGGCAAGCCATACAATGAAAACGAGTCTGATCGGAAGCTTGAACGGATTGCGTGTTTCACGTGAAACGGTCGAGAAGCTCGAGCACTTTGGTGCCCTGTTCCAAAAATGGGCGAAGTCGATAAACCTGGTAGCACCGTCGACACTTGATGACTTGTGGCGGCGGCATATCGTCGACAGCCTGCAGATATTCCAATTGGCGCCGACGCCGAAGATCTGGGTCGATCTCGGCAGTGGGGGTGGATTCCCCGGCGTGATAACGGCGATTTGCCTGTCGGAGCTTGGGGACGGCTGGGTACACTTGGTTGAAAGCAACAACAAGAAATGCGCCTTTCTGCGCGTGGCGCTGAATGAAACCGGCGCCAGAGGCTCCGTGCACCCGATTCGAATCGAAAACGCGAGTGCAACCATCCCCCGTTGCGATGCCATTTCGGCGCGTGCACTCGCCGATTTGAGCCAATTGCTGGATTATTGCGCGCCTTGGATGACCGGCGATGGCGCCAATGCGGTCGCATATTTTCATAAAGGGCGGGATTACCAGCAGGAAATCGACAAAGCCGTTAGCCGGTTTCAATTCGATCTGGTAAAACATGCGAGTGTCGTCGAGCGAGATTCGGTCGTGCTCGAGATTGCAAATCTTTCACGTCGGACGAAGTGATAGGCGAGCGAAAACATGTTTGGCCTCAGAAATCGGATTATCACCATTGCTAATCAGAAGGGCGGGGTCGGAAAAACGACGACCGCAATCAATCTCGCGACCGCTCTCGCCGCAATTGGCGAGAAAGTTCTGATTGTCGATCTCGATCCGCAGGGGAATGCCAGCACGGGTCTCGGGATTCAGCGTCGTGACCGGCATCTTTCCTCCTATGAACTGATGATCGGAAGCCATTCGATCGGCGATATCGCGCAAAGCACGGCGGTCCCGAATCTCTCGATCGTGCCTTCGACCATGGATCTGCTCGGTATCGAGATGGAAATCGCCCGGGAATCCGACCGGGTCTTTCGCCTCCGAAAGGCGCTCGCAGCTCACGAGGCCCTCGCCTATTCCTATGTTCTGGTCGATTGCCCGCCGTCCTTCAATCTGCTGACGATGAATGCGATGGCCGCCGCGCATTCCGTGCTCGTGCCACTACAGTGCGAATTCTTTGCGCTGGAAGGCCTCAGCCAGTTGCTCGAAACCGTCGACCAAGTGCGGCGGACGGTCAATCCGAGCCTGGACATCCAGGGGATCGTCCTGACAATGTTCGATTCCCGCAACAATCTGGCGCAGCAGGTCGTGAGCGATGTTCGCACCCATCTCGGGGACAAGGTCTATCACACCCTGATTCCGCGGAATGTCCGGGTTTCGGAGGCACCCTCCTATGGCAAGCCGGCGATTCTCTACGATTTGAAATGCGCCGGCAGCCAGGCGTATCTGCAATTGGCGTCCGAAGTGATCCAGCGCGAACGGCAACGCAAGGCTGCATAATCGTTTCGGAATCGTAATAAGATTGGATGACAGATGAACGACGACAGCTCCAAAAGGCGTCTGGGCCGCGGTCTTGCGGCGTTGATCGGCGAAATGGATCAGCCGTTGCAGGGCGGCGCCGCGCCCCAGACGCCCTTCAATCCGGATCGGCGCGTGCCGATCGAGTTTGTTTCGCGCAATCCCCGCAACCCGCGCCGCCAGTTTGACGAAGCGGAACTGCAGGATCTCGCGAGTTCGATCCGCCAGCATGGCATCGTGCAACCGGTCGTCGTGCGCACCGTCGGTCACGATCGTTACGAGATCATTGCCGGCGAGCGACGTTGGCGGGCAGCCCAACTTGCCGGTTTTACCGAAATCCCCGTGATCGTGCGGGACGTGGACGACCGCACCGCGCTGGAGATCGCGATCGTCGAGAACGTCCAGCGATCCGACCTCAACCCGCTCGAAGAGGCGCTGGGGTATGAGCAGCTGATTGCCGAACACGGCTATACGCAAAATGACCTCGGCGACATCATCGGCAAGAGCCGCAGCCATGTGGCCAACAGCCTGCGACTGCTGAAGCTGCCTGAGCCGGTACGCGACATGCTGTCGGACGGCAGCCTGTCGGCCGGCCATGCTCGGGCACTGATCCCGACCTCGGATCCGGTGGCCCTGGCGCGCAATATCGTCGCGAAGGGGCTTTCGGTGCGGGAGGCGGAGCGCATAGCCCAGAACGACATCCGGGCGCAGAACGACCCCAATTTCGCCAAGGCGCCGCGCCGCGAGGAAAAGGATGCCGATACGCTGGCTCTCGAGCGCACGCTTTCGGACAGCCTCGGATTGGAAGTGACTGTCAGCCACAAGGCCTCCGGCGGGCACCTGCGCATCGCTTACAAGACCCTGGACCAGCTCGAAGAGATCTGCCGGCTGCTTGAGCGGCGGTAACGTGCGAACCACACCGCGCGTCCAATCGGACGCGTGTGTCACGGTAGCACGTTGAATTGCTGCGTGGTTTTGTCCTTAAACGATTCCGCTTTAGGAATCATGAAGCAGCAGCATAACCCTTTGATGGATCAATGTTTTTCCGGCGTCGCGCTAGCACCAGGAAGGCGCGGCGCCGCCTGTTACTGGGCAACGCTGGGCCTGTGGACGCGGACGGACGCGAAGTGGCATTTCCGCAAGGCTGACAAAGCGCGCCGTGCGCCCCGCCGCGTCGCGACCAACCGATCAGGCGTTCAATAAAGTTTGAATCGGCAGCGCTATTTTACAGCGCCCTTTACAGCGCCGTGCGTCCTTTACAGCGCCGCGCGTCCAATCGGACGCGCTAAGCTCGCTGTAACAATTTGAATGGCTGCATGATTTTGTCCTTAAATCGATTCCGATTTAAGGAAGCATGCAGCAGGACGCACAAAACACGCTGTAACTCTTTGATTCCACGCATCGTGCTTTCCGAAAATCGAGTCCGATTTTCGGGCCGATGCGCTAGCGCCGCGCAGATTGAACGGTTATCGCCAGGAGGTTTTGCAGCACGAGACTATCTTCCAGGCTCGGCCGTGTGCGGCTTTGGTAGATCGTCGCCTGCAGCCGGCTCATTTCCCGTCGGATTGCCGGTCCGGTCCAGTGCCGGAGTGCTGCTTCGACAATCGGTTTGCGCCGAAAATGCAGGCCTCGCCCGAGGCTCGCGATCACCTGGCTCGATGATTGGCGACTGGCGTCCATTTCAGCGCGCATGGCGTCCAATTGCTGAAACTGTCGCAAGCAAGCCTGCAGCACGAGAAACGGCGGCGTCTTCGATGTCGTGATCTTCCTCATGGCATGGAGCAGCGCGTCCACGTCGCCCTTCAGCACCGCATCGACCGCATCGTCGACGGAAATCGCGCTGGCATCGCCGACGATATCGAGCACATCGCCCTCGTCGACCATCTCCTTGCCGCGGCAGTAGAGCGCCAGTTTTCTAACCTCATTGCGCGAGGCAAGGCGATCGCCGCCAAGCGATTCGAGCAGGCGCTCGCGCGCGGCCGGGCTCAGTCGAAGCCCCGCTTCGGCGAGTTCCTGATCGATCAGCGCGTGCAGGCTGCGGGTATCGTCGCTGTAGCAGGCGATGGAGGCGATGGAACGGGCCGATTCGCCTGCCTTTCGAAGGGCAGCTCCCTTCTTGAGGTCGCCAGCCTCTATGATGAGATAGCTGCCCGTCGGCGGCTCGCCGGCGAGGATCTGCAGCGCTTCGGAAAGTGCCTTCTCGGTGGAGGCGCCGCGGATCCAGACGAGCTTCTCGCCGCCAAAAAGGCCAATGGCATTGACCTCGTCAAGCAATCGTCCGGGATCCTGCTGAATGTCGCTGGCGTCGAGCTTGACGACGGCAAATGGGTCATCGAGCGGGATGCCGAATTTTGAAGCAAGCAGTGCGGCGCGTTCGGAAACGAGACCGCGATCGGGGCCGTAGAGCAGGAAAAGCCGGTAACTTCCAGCCGCCTTCTGCAGAAAGCCGTCGAACTCATGCGACTTGATCTCGCTCATCCGAACCCCGGATCAGCGGCCGAGGGCCGCTGCGATGTCGGCGCCGATGATCTCCGCCAGTTCCTTTGCCGCGCGGTTCTCACCGTCGCGAATGGCGCGAACCTTGGCGAATTCCTGTTGGGGGAAGTCGACCAGTGCGACGGCCGATCTGTTGCCCGCCCTCACCGTTTCGCCGGTGGCGGTCCTGGTCAGGTTGTAGTCCGCCTTCACGACGATGCGGCCGGCTCCCGCGTCGTCGTCATCATCGTCATTGTCCGTCGTGTCGAACAACACACCCACCGTCCGGTGCGACACGTTGAGTGCGAGATGGTACTGCGGGTTGACCGGCTCGCCCGCCCCGCGCGCGGTGAGGAAGACGAGGGCGTTGCGCACCTCCTGCTCGACACGATTATCGGCCTCCGAAATCTCGATCGAGGCGAGTGCCACCGATGTCGAGCCGGTGGGGCCGTCGGAGTAAAGCGGCCTCACCTGGCAACCCGCCAAAGCGGTCAGCAGCAGGCTGCCCGCCACTATCGGAAACGACCGGAGGCGAAAGGCAGCTTTATCAGACAACGACATTGACGATCCTCTGCGGCACGACGATGATCTTTTTCGGGTTGCTGCCGCCGAGCGCCGCCTTGACGGCGTCGAGAGCGAGCACGGCGCTTTCGATCGCACTCTGATCTGCGTCGCGCGCAATTGTCAAATCGGCGCGCTTCTTGCCGTTGATCTGGACCGGCAGGGTGATCTCGTTTTCGACGACAAGGACCGGATCGAAGCTCGGCCAGCCGCGCTCGGCGATCAGGCCATCGCCGCCGATTTCCCGCCAGCATTCTTCCGCGAGGTGCGGCATCATCGGTGCAATCAGATTGATCAGGATCGCAACGGCGTCCTTGACCGCCGCGGTGACGACCGGATCGCTCTTGCCGTCGGCCACCTGGGTCAGCGGAGCGGCCAGAACGTTGACGAGTTCGTAGATCCGCGCGACCGCCTTGTTGAAGGCGAGCTTGTCGTAGTCGGCTTCGACGGCGCGCAGCGTCCGGTGCGCGGCCTGGGAGATGGCCAGGCCATCGCCTTCCTTCGCCGGCGAAGCGTTGCTCGCGCGCAGGGCTTCCGCTGCCTCGGCGATGAGCCTCCAGACGCGCTGGACGAAACGATGAGCACCCTCGACGCCCGCTTCGGACCAGATCACGTCGCGGTCCGGCGGCGAATCGGAGAGAACGAAGAAGCGGGCGGTGTCGGCGCCGTAGGAGCCGATGATGTCGTCCGGATCGACGACATTTTTCTTCGACTTCGACATCTTCTCGATCGAGCCGATGGCGATCTCCTCGCCGGTCTCGATCAGAAGTGCGCGCCGCTCACCGTCGATTTCCTCGACGCGGACCTCGGCCGGCGTGATCCATTCGCGCTGCGCACCCTCGCCGCGGCTGTAGGTTTCGTGCACCACCATGCCCTGGGTGAACAGGCCCTTGAATGGCTCGTCCAGCGCCACATGGCCGGTCGCCTTCATTGCGCGGGTGAAGAAGCGGGAATAGAGCAGGTGCAGGATCGCGTGCTCGATGCCGCCGATATATTGGTCGACTGGAAGCCAGTGGTTGGCGACCTTCGGGTCGGTCGGATTGTCCTCCCAGGGCGCGGTAAAGCGCGCGAAGTACCAGGAGGAATCGACGAACGTGTCCATCGTGTCGGTTTCGCGCCGGGCGTCCTTGCCGCACTGCGGACACGCTACATGCCGCCAGGTCGGATGCCGGTCGAGCGGATTGCCGGGCTTGTCGAAGGTCACGTCCGGCGGCAGCGTCACGGGCAGGTCCGCCTTTGGCACCGGCACCACGCCGCAGTCGCCGCAATGGATAACCGGGATCGGGCAGCCCCAATAACGCTGGCGCGAGATGCCCCAGTCGCGGAGGCGGAAGTTGACCTTCCGCTCCGCGCGCGGCGTGGCGCCCAGCATTTCCTTCTCGAGCCGCGAGGCGACCGTCTCGAAGGCTTCCTCGGTCGAAAGACCGTCGAGGAAGCGCGAATTGATCATCACCCCGTCGCCGACATAGGCTTCGTTCTCGATCGTGAAGCTTGCCGCGTCGGCTTCCTTCGGCATCACTACGGGGACGACCGGCAGGCCGTATTTGCGGGCGAAGTCCAGGTCGCGCTGGTCGCCGGAAGGGCAGCCGAAGATGGCGCCGGTGCCATAATCCATCAGCACGAAATTGGCGACATAGACCGGCAGCTCCCAGGTCGAATCGAGCGGGTGTTTGGCGCGAATGCCGGTGTCGATGCCCTTCTTCTCGGCCGTTTCGAGCGCTGCGAGCGAGGTGCCGGCGCGCCGGCATTCCTCGCAGAAGGCTTCGATTTCAGCATTCTTGGCCGCGGCTTCCTTGGCGAGCGGATGGTCCGCCGAAATCGCCAGGAACGAGGCGCCGAAGAGCGTGTCGGGGCGTGTCGTATAGACGGTCAGTTCCGTCGTGCCGTCCGGAACGGTCGAAGCATCGAGCTCCCATCGCACCAGCAGGCCCTCGGAGCGGCCGATCCAGTTCTTCTGCATCAGCCGGACCTTTTCCGGCCACTGGTCGAGCCTGTCGAGCGCGTCGAGCAGGTCCTGGCTGAAATCGGTGATCCGGAAGAACCACTGGGTCAGCTCGCGCTGCTCCACCAAAGCGCCGGAACGCCAGCCGCGGCCGTCGATCACCTGCTCGTTGGCGAGCACGGTGTTGTCGACCGGGTCCCAATTGACCTTCGATTGCTTGCGGTAGACGAGACCCTTCTCGAGGAAATCGAGGAAGAGATGCTGTTGACGCTGGTAATAGGCCGGGTCGCAGGTGGCGAACTCCCGGTTCCAGTCGAGCGACAGGCCCATCACCTTCAGTTGCGCCTTCATCGAGGCGATGTTCTGATAGGTCCAGCTCGCCGGATGCACGCCGCGTTCCATGGCGGCGTTTTCCGCCGGCATGCCGAACGCATCCCAGCCCATCGGATGCAGCACGTTGAAGCCGCGGGCGCGCTTGTAGCGGGCAACGACGTCGCCCATGGTGTAGTTGCGCACGTGCCCCATGTGGATGCGGCCCGAGGGATAGGGGAACATCTCGAGCACGTAGTATTTTTCGCGCGGATCGTCGTTGCTGGTCTCGAAGACCTTGCCCGCTTCCCATTCCTGCTGCCAGCGCGGTTCGGCATCGCGCGGATTATATCGTTCGGTGGCCATGTCTTTTTCGATGTTCCGGAAATTCTGGGGGGCGCCCAGGCACCCTCATGATAGCTGGCGTGACCTTCATCACGAAACCGCCTGAGCGTCAAGTTTTGAAGGGGTTGGCAGAGCACTTTGGCCATGTTTAGGCCTTGGCAAGCATCGCAAGTTTCACTAAGCCGCAGAGCAGGTTTATCGTGATCTTCGGACGTGGGAGCACAAGGATGGAAGTGCAGGAGCGGTTGAACGATGTCGTGAGCCGGATTCGCGCCAGCGAACAAGCGGCAAAACGCGCCGAAAATGCCGTCACCCTTGTTGCCGTTTCGAAAACCTTCGATGCTGACGCGATCCGTCCGGCCATTGCTGCCGGCCAGCGTGTGTTCGGCGAAAATCGCGTCCAGGAGGCAGAGCGCAAATGGCCAGCGCTCCGTCTTGAGACGCCGGATGTCGAACTGCATCTGATCGGGCCGCTGCAGTCGAACAAGGTGGCCGACGCCGTCGCCCTCTTCGATGTCATCGAGACGATCGATCGCGAGAAGATTGCCCGGGCGGTCTCCGCCGAGATGAAGCGGCAGGGCCGCATCCTTCGCCTCTATGTCCAGGTCAACACCGGTCTGGAACCGCAGAAGGCCGGCGTCGCGCCGGAAGATACTGCCGCTTTCGTCGAACTCTGCCGCGGCGAGCTGGCAATGAGGATCGAGGGCCTGATGTGCATTCCTCCGGTCGACGAGAACCCCGGCCCGCATTTCGCGCTGCTTCAAAAGCTTGCCGGCGAATGCGGTCTCGACAAGCTCTCGATGGGCATGTCCGGCGATTTCGAAACGGCAATCGCCTTCGGCGCCACCAGCGTCCGGGTAGGCTCGGCGATCTTCGGGGCGCGCTGAGGCTGCCTGCCGGCGGCCCATCCTATCTGCCTGGGATACACTCTACGTAGGTAGATCCTTCATCCAATCGGCATACTTGCGCTTACAGCCGGGCCTGCGACTATCTTGCATGACACGAACGGATCTGGCGGCGACCGGAGGCCGCGGGAGGTCAACGTACGCTCGCGGCGCCCCTATGCGGAGTAGACCGGTTGAAAGGCAGCTTTTCTTGCAAGATTCCGAATTTACAGCGCGCCGGGCAGACCGTCTCCGCGGCCGCTGTTCTGTTCCTAGCAGGCGGTTCCATTTCTACCAGTAGCCAGACGGCGGACACACTTCCGGCGCCCGACCGCACGAATTGCGCTGCGGCGCCATCGCTCTGTGGCTTGCCCGATGCGACAAATACGGGCCCTTCGCCAGGTACTATGCTCAGACGTGTTCCGGAGGATCTCACTTCCGGTGCAGGTTGGGTCTGGGAGCCTGATTTCGGAAGGCTGCGTGCTGTCGACGCTGGCGCCACGATCGCCGCGGTGGAAGTTCACGGACCCGTTGTCATCGATGCCCCGGACGTCACGCTGCGCGACAGCAAGGTTCTCGCCTGCAAGGCGGATGCGATTGTCGCGATCCGGGCCGGACGCCCTGAGGACGGATACCGCGCCGATCGAGCGCGCGTGGAAAACAATCTTCTCGGATGCAGCGGTCTTCCTGAGGAACGAGCCGACCGGGGTATCAGCGACGTCTATGGCAGTGCCAAGGGGCTCGTCATTCGACGAAACAACATCTGGAACGTGTCGAATGGCATCACCGTCGAGAACGACGCATTGGTGCAGGGCAATTTCATTCACGATCTTGGCCATCGTCCCGGCGACCACCACTCCGGGCTCTCGACGCATGGAGGTGCATCGAACGTGGTGTTCGATATGAATACCGTACTTCTTTCGCAGGAGGCCGTATCGGCACCGATCGTCGTCTATTCCGATTTCGCGTCCGCCAGGAACGTTTCGGTCTCGCGCAATCTGCTCTCCGGCGGGTCCTATTGTTTCTATGGCGGAGATACTGGCGCATTCGCACCCGCCGAAGGGCACATTCGTTTTGTCAGCAATCGTCTGTCCCTTGTGTACGGAAGGGAGGGGCATTGCGGCATTTATGGCGAAATGACCGCCTTCTCGCCGGATCACCCGGGTGAATTCGGGAATAACGTCTGGGACCACGATCTGCGTTCCCCTTTTCCTTGACCGAAAGGCCTGGCACGCATGCCGATGAAGAAGCGACGGAAGGATGATGTGTGGTTGCCCTCAGACTTCAAAGGGCAGTTTCGAGTCACGCGCGACGATCGCCCCCCCTTGCCGATCGCGGTCCGGCACGAACTGACCAGTATTCGCGTCGATGCGTTCGAGGAACTGGAGGTGGTCGCGGTCCTCGATCGGACGGATTGCTGCGTCGGTTTCCTTCTCGGGATGGCAATCGATCCCGAAACGCAACAGATCGTCACGGGAACGCATAAGCTCGATGCCGAATTCGATCGGGCCCGCGATCTCGATCTACTGATCGAGGATCATATCTATCGCCTGGCGGGCAGCTTCTTATTCGTTCTCGATGCCTGTGACGTCCGCCGTATCTATCTCGATGCCAATGGCAGCAAATCCCTTGTCTACGAGCCGCGGTCGGGCGTTGCTGCCGCCACCACCCCTTTGCTTCTCACGGCAGCCGAATATGACGAGCGGTTTGACCTCGATCTTTATCGCGGACTTCTCCTCGATCAACATGGGTGGTTTCCCGCAGGAATGACCGCCCATCGCGGCGTTCGTCGCCTAATGTGCAACCACTATCTCGATCTCGATACGATGGCGCCGATACGGCACTGGCCGCGTGGCGAGATCGAGGAAGTCGCGGATGTCGATGCGGCCATCGCCACGATTATCGACGAGACGCGGCGCATCATCCAGCCTCTGCAGGCGTCAGGGCGCGCAAGCATGGCGTTGACGTCTGGCAACGAAACGCGGCTGATGCTCGCTTGCTGCAGAGCATTTCACGGGGAAATTGATTTCGTCACCGTCGATGCTCCCGGCGCCAAGCTGGATGTCACACGCGCCAGCGAGCTGGCCAAACGGTTCAAGCTGAGACATCGGCTGCTGCCGTACAGGCAAGCTGACGATCGGGGGGCGCGTGCCTGGCAGATGCGCGTCGGCCACTGTGTCACAGGCTCGAACATGACGATGCATCCGAGCGTGGAATCCCTCAACGGGCGGATCTTCCTCGGCGGCCTGGGGGGCGAGATCGGCCGTGGGTTCCTGTGGCTGGATTCGCAAGAGGACACAGGTATCGACGAGACGGGAATCGTCTCGCGCCTGAAACTGCCGCAGCATCCGCGGCTGCTTGCAGAGGTTCGGGAGTGGCTCGAGCCCTTGCAGCATCACCGTAGCCTTTTCCTGCTCGACCTTGCCTATATGGAACTGCGCATGAGCTGCTGGGCCTTTTGCCAGTCCTACGCGATGCCCTCGCAGGCCGAGGTAAATCCGCTGATATGCCGGAAGATCTATGCGGCGATGCTATCGCTTCCGCCTTCGGTCCGGCGCAATAACGGCATGATCTTTCGCGCCATTCAGCAGACCTGGCCGGAATTACTGGCGCTGCCGATCAATAGGTACGGCGATTGGCGCGACCGTGCGAGGATTGCCGGTGAGGCAATCTCCGATCCCCGCCGCGCGATACGAAAGATCAGGCAAGTCGGTGCCGTTCGACTGGGCGCACTGTTCAGCGGGCGCGGCTCGCGTTGACGAGCCTCCGCAGCCGTTCGACGGGACGATCTCATCAACGGGTGAAAAGATAGCGGAACGGGTGCGCCGGTTGGGACGCGCGGCGCTGTAGGAAACCGTCTTACCCTTTCGTCGGGGTTCTCGTTTGCCCTCGTTAGCCTATTTTCTCTGATCGAGGAGCCGGGCTTTGTCCGGGAAAGGTCAGTGGGAGGAGAACGGATATGGCGAGCCGCTATTCCGAAGTGTATGCCGCGTGGAAGGCCGATCCGCAAGGGTTTTGGGCCGATGCAGCCGTATCGATCGACTGGTTCCAGCCACCCGAGCGCATTTTCGAGCCTGAACTCGGAACCTATGGGCACTGGTTTCCCGATGGCGTGACGAACACCTGCTACAACTGTCTCGACCGACACGTGGAAGGCGGCCGGGCGGCGCAGCCCGCCTTCATCTATGACAGCCCCGTCACGGGCCGGACCGAAAAGATCTCCTATGCCGATTTGCTCGCCGACGTGAAGGCGATGGCGGCAGTCTACCGCAATCTCGGGATCGGCAAGGGCGACCGGATCATCATCTATATGCCGATGATCCCTCAGGCGGCAGTGGCAATGCTCGCCGCCGCGCGCATCGGCGCGGTGCATTCGGTCGTCTTTGGCGGTTTTGCCGCAAACGAGCTGGCCGTGCGCATCGACGATTGCCAGGCGAAGCTGGTCGTCTCCGCGAGCTGCGGTCTCGAACCCGGACGCACGGTCGCCTACAAGCCGCTTCTCGATGCGGCCATCGAGATCGCCGCCAACAAGCCGGCCTATTGCCTGATCTTTCAGCGCGAGATGCTGGCCGCCGACATGGTTCCGGGTCGGGACATCGACTTTGCCGAGGCGCTCGCAGCGGCGAAGGAGGCCGGCGAAGAGGTGCCCTGCACCCCGGTCGCGTCGACCGATCCGCTTTACGTGCTCTATACCTCCGGCACCACCGGCCAGCCTAAGGGAGTCGTACGCGACAATGGCGGCCACATGGTCGCGTTGAAATGGTCGATGGAGCATTTCTTCGGCGTGCGGCCCGGCGAGGTCTTCTGGGCTGCGTCCGACATCGGTTGGGTGGTCGGGCATTCTTACATCGTCTACGGACCGCTTCTCAACGGCAACACCTCCGTCCTCTTCGAAGGCAAGCCGGTCGGCACGCCAGATCCCGGCACCTATTGGCGTATCATCGCCGAGCACGGCGTCGCGGTCATGTTCACGGCGCCGACGGCCTTGCGCGCGATCCGCAAGGAGGATCCAGAAGCCGCTCATGTGTTCCGCTACGACCTCTCGCGTTTCCGGGCGCTTTATCTTGCGGGCGAGCGGGCGGATCCAGACACGATCCAATGGGCCGAGCGGGCGCTTGGCGTTCCGGTCATCGATCACTGGTGGCAGACGGAAACCGGCTGGCCGGTTGCCGGCAATCCGTTGGGCCTAGGGCTGCTGCCGGTGAAATACGGCTCCCCGGCCGTTCCCCTGCCCGGCTACGACGTTCAGGTGCTCGATGATGCCGGGCACCCCGTGGGGCCGGGCACGCTGGGCAATGTCGTGGTCAAGCTACCGCTCCCACCCGGCTGCCTGCCGACGCTGTGGAACGCCGACGACCGCTTCCACGCGGCCTATCTCGACGAATATCCCGGCTTCTACAAGACGGCGGACGCCGGCTATGTCGATGACGAAGGCTACATTTTCATCATGGCGCGCACCGACGACATCATCAACGTTGCCGGCCATCGGCTGTCGACCGGAGCGATGGAGGAGGTCTGCGCCAGCCACCCGGACGTGGCGGAATGCGCGGTGATCGGCATCGCCGATTCGCTCAAGGGTCAGGTTCCGGCCGGCTTCCTGGTGATCAATTCCAATGTTTCCCGTGAAACGTCGGAAATCGAAAGGGAAGTCGTCTCGCTCGTGCGCGAGCGGATCGGACCCGTTGCCGCGTTCAGGACGGCGATCTGCGTCAAGCGTTTGCCGAAGACGCGTTCCGGCAAGATCCTGCGGGCGACGATCCAGAAGATTGCCGACCGCCAGCCCTGGAAGATGCCGGCGACGATCGATGATCCGGCGATCCTCGACGAGATCACCGAAGCGCTGCACGCGAAAGGCATCGGCATATAAAGTTTTGGATTCAAAGCTTTATCGCTGGGGTTGCGCATTTGCCCCTCATCTGGCTGCCGCCACCTTCTCCCCGCAAGCGGGGCGAAGGGAAATGACGCGGGGCAAATCGCGCGGCCGCACCTTCAATTAATGCGACTGCCAACAAAAAACCCGGACAGCAGGTCCGGGTTTCTGCATCGTATCGCCGAAGTGGCGATCAATAATCGTCGTCTTCGTCGTCCTTGCGATCCGACTTCAGCGACTTCAGCTTGGCGAAGACGGCGTCGGCGTCGATTTCCTTCTCTTCCTCGCGGTCGAAGTTGTAGCCGAGCTTTTCGGTCTCCTGTGCTGCCTCCAGTGTCGCACCCGCCTCGGCTGCTGTCGGCAGCGGACGGCCCTTGGAGGCGCGTTCGACTTCGAGATCGAGGTCGATCTGTGAGCAGAGGCCGAGCGTCACCGGATCCATAGGCGTCAGATTGGCCGAGTTCCAATGGGTGCGCTCGCGAATCTGCTCGATCGTCGTCTTCGTCGTGCCAACAAGCCGCGAAATCTGCGCGTCCTTCAGCTCGGGATGGTTGCGCACAAGCCAGAGGATGGCGTTCGGACGGTCCTGGCGCTTGGAGACCGGCGTGTAGCGCGGGCCCTTGCGCTTGGAGTCCGGAACGCGAACCTTCGGTTCGGAGAGCTTGAGCTTGTGGTTCGGGTTTGCCTCGCCGCGCGCGATCTCGTCGCGAGAAAGCTGACCGGTGGCGATCGGATCGAGGCCCTTGATGCCCTGCGCCGATTCACCGTCGGCGATCGCTTTCACTTCGAGTGGGTGCAGCTTGCAGAACTGCGCGATCTGGTCGAATGACAGCGCTGTGTTGTCAACAAGCCAGACGGCGGTTGCCTTGGGCATAAGCAGTTGCTGAGCCATGGATATAGTCCTTTTGTCCGTCCGCGCCGGTGTCGCGGGCCGTGGAGTCTACCACTGATTTCCGGGAATTGAGCGCCTCTATACCGTCACTGTCGCGAAATTGCAATTCTTTCAGTGGCGATGTCCTTTTGTCTAATTGCGGGCGGGTTTTGACCTGCTATGAATTGTGACGGAACCATGGGCGGCTAGGAGTGTCGTCCCGGAGGGGGAAAAGTGTGTGCGGTTTTCCGCCGGCCCCCGCTGTCATTAAGAAACGATCACAAACGTGATCTGGCGAGGAATGCTCAGGGAGGAAACACATGTCCGTAAAGACCTATCCGGTTCCGAAATCCGCCAAGAGCCGGACGCTGCTCGACAACGCTGACTATCTGAAGTGGTACGAGGAGAGCGTTGCCGATCCGGACAAGTTCTGGGGCAAGCATGGCAGGCGGATCGATTGGTTCAAGCCCTACACCAAGGTCAAGAACACGTCCTTCAAGGGCAAAGTCTCGATCAAGTGGTACGAGGACGGCATTACCAACGTCTCCTACAACTGCATCGACCGCCATCTGAAGACCCATGGCGAGAAGACCGCGATCATCTGGGAGGGGGACAATCCCTACATCGACAAGAAGATCACCTATAACCAGCTTTACGATCAGGTCTGCCGTCTCGCCAACGTGCTGAAGAAGCATGGTGTCAAGAAGGGCGATCGCGTCACCATCTACATGCCGATGATTCCGGAAGCGGCCTATGCGATGCTCGCCTGTGCCCGTATCGGCGCCATCCATTCGGTCGTCTTCGGCGGCTTCTCACCGGACGCGCTCGCCGGCCGCATCGTCGACTGCGAATCCACTTTCGTCATCACCTGCGATGAAGGCGTGCGTGGCGGCAAACCGGTTCCGCTCAAGGAAAACACCGACACGGCGATCGATATTGCGGCCAAGCAGCACGTGATCGTCAACAAGGTACTGGTCGTGCGCCGCACCGGCGGGAAGACGGGCTGGGCACCAGGGCGCGACCTCTGGTACCACCAGGAAATCGCGACCGTGAAGCCGGACTGCCCGCCGGTGAAGATGAAGGCCGAGGATCCGCTGTTCATCCTCTACACCTCGGGCTCGACCGGCAAACCCAAGGGCGTGCTGCACACGACCGGCGGCTATCTCGTCTATGCGTCGATGACGCATGAATATGTCTTCGACTACCGCGACGGCGATATCTACTGGTGCACGGCCGATGTCGGCTGGGTCACCGGCCATTCCTACATTGTCTACGGCCCGCTCGCCAATGCGGCGACGACGCTGATGTTCGAAGGCGTGCCCAACTTCCCGGATGCCGGCCGCTTCTGGGAGGTCATCGACAAGCACAAGGTCAACGTCTTCTACACGGCGCCGACGGCGATCCGCTCGCTGATGGGTGCCGGCGACGAGTTCGTCAAGCGCTCCTCGCGTTCGTCCGTGCGCCTGCTTGGCACCGTCGGCGAACCGATCAATCCGGAAGCCTGGGAATGGTACTACAATGTCGTCGGCGAACAGCGCTCGCCGATCGTCGATACCTGGTGGCAGACGGAAACGGGCGGCATCCTGATCACCCCGCTGCCGGGCGCGACCGATCTCAAGCCCGGTTCGGCGACCCGGCCCTTCTTCGGCGTCCAGCCGCAACTCGTCGACAACGAGGGCAATGTGCTCGAGGGTCCGGCCGACGGCAATCTCTGCATCACCGACAGCTGGCCCGGCCAGATGCGGACGGTCTATGGCGACCATGCCCGCTTCATTCAGACCTATTTCTCCACCTACAAGGGCAAGTATTTCACCGGCGACGGCTGCCGGCGCGACGAGGACGGCTACTACTGGATCACCGGCCGCGTCGATGACGTGCTCAATGTTTCCGGCCACCGCCTCGGCACGGCCGAGGTCGAGTCGGCGCTCGTCTCGCACCATCTCGTCTCGGAAGCGGCGGTCGTCGGCTATCCGCACCCGATCAAGGGACAGGGCATTTACTGCTATGTCTCATTGATGGCCGGCGAGACCGGCAACGACGATCTTCGCCAGGCCCTCGTCAAGCATGTCCGCTCGGAAATCGGACCGATCGCCACGCCGGACAAGATCCAGTTCGCACCCGGGCTGCCGAAGACTCGATCCGGCAAGATCATGCGGCGCATTCTCCGCAAGATCGCCGAGGACGACTTTGGTTCTCTGGGCGACACTTCGACGCTTGCCGATCCCGCGGTGGTCGACGACCTGATTGCCAACCGCCAGAATCAGGCGTGATTTGAGTATAAGGGGTACGGCTGCCCCTCATCCGGCCTGCCGGCCACCTTCTCCCGCTCACGGGGCGAAGGAGACTCGAGGCACCGCCCGGCGCCAAAATCCCTCTCCCCGCATGCGGGGAGAGGGCTAGGGCGAGGAGCCGCCTCGGATAATTTGAGCAGTGACGATCCGAAACGTCGGGCACCGCTTCATTAGCCGGAGTCGTATAGATATTTGACGTGCCGAGAGGCGACTCCAGCAAGCTACGATCTCCGCAGCGTCATCGAATCGCCGATGAAATGATGATTCACTCTATCGAGACATGGCGCCTCAGAAATCGATCGCCCGACCCTTGATCTCCCAATCGCCGAAGCGCGCCGGATCAAGGCCCCCGCGGCCGCCAAGCTCGGTCGGCATGACTTGTGGTTCCGCAGCGCGTCTTCTCTCCTCCGCCTCCTTCAGCGCACGAAGGGCGGCAGGCGGCAGCGGGCGCTTGGGGCGGTCGGGCGAATTGTCGTTGTCGTTCTGCATGGGATCCCGGATTTCCGTGATATTGAAGAGCGTCGGGTTTATACCCATCATATAAGCGGTTCCGTGCGAACGGAAACCCTGATTCACGTGAAACGTTCGTGAGAAACGGGCGGAACAGCCTGGATTCCATCGCCGAACGGATGACGAGACAAATATGCCTGGAGCTCATCCATGAACCTCATGCGCACCGCAATGCTGCTTGCCGTCATGACCGTCCTCTTCATGGCCGTCGGCTACGCCATCGGCGGCCGAGGCGGCATGATGATCGCCCTTGTCATTGCCGCAGGCATGAACTTCTTCTCCTACTGGAATTCCGACCGCATGGTCTTGAGCATGTACCGGGCCCAGGAAGTCGATGAACGCACCGCGCCCGAATACTACGGGATCGTCCGCGGCCTGGCGCAGAATGCCGGTTTGCCGATGCCGCGTGTCTATGTCATCGACAGTCCGCAGCCGAACGCCTTTGCCACCGGCCGCAACCCTGAGAACGCCGCGGTCGCCGCCTCCACCGGCCTCTTGCAGTCGCTTTCCTACGAGGAAGTCGCCGGCGTCATGGCGCATGAGCTTGCGCATATCCAATATCGCGACACCTTGACGATGACGCTGACGGCGACGCTTGCCGGCGCGATTTCGATGCTCGGCAACTTTGCCTTTTTCTTCGGCGGTAACCGCGACAACAACAATCCGCTCGGCTTCATCGGCGTCCTTGTCGCGATGATCGTCGCGCCGCTCGCGGCGATGCTGGTGCAGATGGCGATCAGCCGTACCCGCGAATATTCCGCTGACCGGCGCGGCGCAGAAATCTGCGGCAATCCGCTCTGGCTGTCCTCGGCACTGCAGAAAATCGCCGGTGCCGCTCACGTGATCCACAATGACGACGCCGAGCGCAACCCGGCGACCGCGCATATGTTCATCATCAATCCGCTTTCCGGCGAACGGATGGACAATCTCTTTTCGACCCATCCGAATACCGAAAATCGCGTGGCGGCGCTGGAGGAGATGGCACGTGGGATGTCGACGGGCTCGACGCCGGCGGTCCGCACTGATAATCCCGTGCGCAAATCGCGCTCTGTCCCGAAAACTGGCTGGGGTCGCGGTGGTTCCGAACCGCCCAAAGGTCCCTGGTCCTGATGCCCGAGAAAAACGATTCACGCCCGAAACGAACCCGAGCTCAGAAGGCAGCGCCGAGCCGCACCGGTGCCGCGATGGCGGAGAAGCCGGGGTTGAAGAGCCGCCAGGCGGCGGCGAAGATCCTGGCGGCCGTCGTCGACCGCAAGACCTCTCTCGACGGCATGCTCGACCAGGAGCACGGCAATCCGGTCTATCGCGAACTCAATGACGCCGATCGGGCGCTGGTGCGCGCCATCCTCAATTCGGCGCTCCGGCATCTGCCACGCATTCGGGCGGCAATCGATTCTCTGCTGCAGACGCCGCTGCCGGAAGGGGCGCGTGCGCTCGATCACGTACTGACGGTTGCCGCGGCGCAGATCCTCTATCTCGACATTCCGGATCATTCCGCCGTCGACCTTGCCGTGGAGCAGGCGCAGGGCGATCCGCGCAATCGCCGTTTCGCGAGTCTCGTCAATGCCGTTCTTCGCCGGCTCTCGCGCGAAAAGGACGCCATTCTCGACAAGATGAAAACCATTCCGGCAATGCCGGACTGGTTTTACGAAAGGCTCGTGGTACATTACGGCCGGGACGAGGCCGAGCGCATATCGGCGGCGCAAGAGATTTCGGCCGCAATCGATCTGTCGGTGAAGTCAGACCCCGACGCCTGGGCCGAGCGTCTCGCGGGCACGGTTCTTCCGACCGGTTCGGTCCGGCTTGGAACCTTCTCGGGCACCATTCCGGCTTTGCCGGGATTTTCGGAAGGGGAGTGGTGGGTCCAGGACGCGGCTGCCTCGATTCCGGCGCGCCTCTTCGGCGATCTGGCCGGCAAGAGCGTCGTCGACCTCTGCGCGGCTCCGGGCGGCAAGACGGCACAGCTGATCCTCGCCGGAGCAAACGTGACGGCGCTCGATCAGTCGTCAAGCCGCTTGCGGCGCCTGAAGACCAACCTCGCGCGGCTTGGGCTTGAGGCCCGGACGAAGGAAGTCAACATGGCTGACTTCCAACCGGAGGAACTCTTCGATGCGGCGCTGCTCGACGCTCCCTGCTCCTCTACTGGAACGACGCGCCGTCATCCGGATGTGCTCTGGACGAAGGGGCCGGAGGACGTCGAGAAGCTTGCCGGGCTGCAGGAGCGGTTGCTGCGCCACGCGCTGACCGTGGTGAAGCCCGGCGGGCTGGTGGTCTTTTCCAATTGCTCGCTCGATCCGCGCGAAGGCGAGGAGGTTGTCGCGCGCGTCGTCGGCGACGGCGAGGATTGTGAACGCGTGCCCATTGCTGCTGCCGATTGGCCGGGTCTCGGCGAGGCGATCACAGAACTCGGCGAGTTTCGCACGACGCCCGCCATGCTGCCGCTTGCAGCACCATTCGCCGGCGGGCTCGACGGTTTCTATGCCGCGGTGCTTCGCCGCAAGCGTGCCTAAAGATCAACCGATGTCGACGCAATGGCCGCCGTCAACAGGCTGTTTTGCCGCGACAATTGACGCTATCGGGCCGTCGGCCTATCAATATTTACAGGATTGATAAAAGTTTAATGGTCTTTCCGGCACCATCTGCTGGAAAGGGATTCTGGCGCGAGCCGGGCATGCGCTGCAGCGCCGCGCGTCTTTCTGGGCGCCAAGGTCGCTGTAGCACTTGGAATTGCTGCATGTCCCCTGAATCGGAGTAGATTTTAGGACGTGCAGCAGCCTCAGGCGCTTCGAAAGGGTCCGTTGCAGGCATAAGGAAACCGACGGGCGCTGATGGTGTTTTCCGGTAAGCAAAGGCTTCTTTACCTGTATCTGCGGGAGGGCTGGCGCCGATTTTCGCGCCGCATCGCGCTCGGCCGCTCGACGGCGATGCGCTTTGCCGGATCAACGCCCGATCGGCTGATCGTTGCGCCGACCGACTTGAGGGCGATCGATCCCTTCGTTGCCGAAGAGATCCTTGCGGGCCGCTTTCCGCTCGCCGGCCGCGTGCTCGATACTGAAGGTGAATCCCCCTTCGAGATCGATTTGCCGTCGCACGAGTTTGCGGTCCGGCTCCATTCCTTCGGCTGGCTCAGGCATCTGCGCGCGATCCGTGACGATGCCGGCTATGTCAGGCTCCGACAGATCGTCGACGACTGGATCGGCAGCCACGGCCGCACCATCGGCGGCATCTCCTGGGAAGCCGACGTAATCGCCCAGCGCATCATCGCCTGGCTGTCGCATTCGCCGGTGGTGCTCAGAAACGCCGAACACGGGTTCTACCGCCGCTTCCTTAAAAGCCTGGCTTTCCAGGTTCGCTACCTTCGGCACATTGCGGATACGGTCTGCGACGGCGAGGCGCGCCTGCGCGTGCGCATGGCGCTCGCCATGGCATCCGTGTCGATGCCGGCGTCCGCTTCCGCCATCCGTAAGGCCTCCCGCAATCTCGATTTGGAACTCGATCGCCAGATCCTGCCGGACGGAGCGCATTCTTCGCGCAGCCCCAGAGCGGGGCTCGAGCTTCTGCTAGATCTGCTGCCGCTCAGGCAAACCTATGTCAATCTTGGCCACGATGTGCCCTCGCGGCTTATTCCCTGCATCGACCGGATGTATCCGGCCTTGCGTTTCTTCCGCCACCAGGGCGGCGAACTCGCGCTTTTCAATGGCGCGACCTCCGTTCTGGCGCACGAACTCGCCTCGGTGCTGCGATATGACGAAACGGCCGGCGAGCCGTTTCACTCGCTGCCCCATGCAAATTATGAGCGGCTGTCGCTCGGCGAAACCGTCGTCATCATGGATACCGGGCGCCCGCTTTCGATCGACCTTTCGCGCAGTGCCCATGCGGGCTGCCTCTCCTTCGAGATGTCATCGGGCAGGAACCGCTTCGTCATCAACTCCGGCGCACCGAAGTTTGCCGGCGAGCGATTCCGCCAGATGGCCCGGGCGACCGCCGCGCATTCCACGGTGACGGTCAACGATACGTCCTCGTGCCGCTTTTCCCATTCGCGTTTCCTCGGGCCGATCATGACGTCCGGGCTCTCGGCGGTGCTGGTCGAGCGAAAGGACGAGCCGGGCCGCATCCAGTCCATCTGGGCCAGTCACGACGGCTATCTCGCCTCTTTCGGCCTGCTTCATGAACGCGATATCAGCGTCTTGAACGGAGGCCGGCTGCTTCGTGGCCGCGATCGCCTTTCGCGAGGGGATGGCGGCGATCCGGATGCCGCCAGCGCCGCCATTGCAGTCGCCCGCTTTCATATCCACCCCGCGATCGCGATGCGGCGGGCGAGCGACAGCGAGGTCTATCTCGCCGCGCCCGATGGTGAAGCCTGGCTCTTCGCCTGCCGGGATGGGGAACTGGCGATCGAGGAGGATATCTTCTTCGCCGACCCCTCGGGTGTGCGCGCCTCCTCGCAGATAACCGTCACCTTTGCCGTCGCTGCACAGCCCGAAATCCAGTGGACCCTTACCCGCGAGAGCTAGGTCCTGAGCCTAGGGCGTCGCCTATTTTCCGCTGTTGGCCGTGGCGAAGGTTTCTTCACGGGGCAAGCTATGCTAACGGGCAGCCATCCCAATCGCCGGCACCTTTCCTCCCCAAGCGTCCGGCGCCGCCAAAGGAGCATGGTTGATGGCTGTCGCCTCCAAGAAAATCCCCGCCCCGGACGAAGTCCGGATCCGCACCGCCCTCCTCTCGGTTTCCGACAAGACCGGCATCGTCGAGCTCGCGCGTGCTCTTCATGACAAGGGCGTACGCCTTGTTTCCACCGGCGGCACGCACAAGGCACTGTCGGACGCCGGGCTTCCGGTCAGCGACGTTTCTGAACTGACCGGCTTTCCGGAGGTCATGGATGGCCGCGTCAAGACGCTTCACCCCGGTGTTCATGGCGGCCTGCTCGCCATTCGCGATGATGCCGAGCACGTCGCGGCGATGGGCAAGCACGGCATCACCGCCATCGATCTCGCCGTCATCAATCTCTATCCGTTCGAGGAGGTTCGCGCCAAGGGCGGCGATTATCCGACGACGGTCGAGAACATCGACATCGGCGGTCCGGCGATGATCCGGGCTTCGGCGAAGAACCATGCCTATGTGACGATCGTCACCGATCCTGCCGACTATGCGCCGCTGCTCGAAGAAATCGCCGGCGGCACGACGCGCTATGCCTTCCGCCAGAAAATGGCCGCAAAGGCTTATGCCCGCACGGCCGCCTACGATGCCGCGATCTCCAACTGGTTCGCCGACGTTCTCGATACGCCGATGCCGCGGCATCGCGTGATTGGCGGCGTGCTCAAGGAGGAGATGCGCTACGGCGAAAACCCGCATCAGAAGGCAGGCTTCTACGTGACCGGCGAAAACCGGCCGGGGGTCGCGACCGCCACGCTGCTGCAGGGCAAGCAGCTTTCCTACAACAACATCAACGACACCGACGCCGCCTTCGAGCTCGTGGCCGAGTTCCTGCCGGAGAAGGCGCCGGCCTGCGCCATCATCAAGCACGCCAACCCCTGCGGCGTCGCGACGGCGCCGTCGCTTGCGGAAGCCTACCGCCGGGCGCTTGCCTGCGATTCCACCTCCGCCTTCGGCGGTATCATCGCGCTCAACCAGGAGCTCGATGCCGAGACGGCGGACGAGATCGTCAAGCTCTTCACGGAAGTCATCATTGCACCGTCGGTCAGCGACGAGGCGAAGGCGATCATCGCGCGCAAGCCGAACCTTCGGCTGCTCGCGACCGGCGGCTTGCCGGATCCGCGCGTGCCGGGTCTTTCCGCAAAGACGGTCGCAGGCGGCCTGCTCGTCCAGACGCGCGACAACGGCATGGTCGAGGATCTCGAACTCAAGGTCGTGACCAAGCGCGCACCGACCGCGCAGGAGCTCGAAGACATGAAATTCGCCTTCAAGGTGGCGAAGCACGTCAAGTCGAACGCCATCGTCTATGCCAAGGACGGCCAGACGGCCGGCATCGGTGCCGGTCAGATGAGCCGCGTCGATTCGGCCCGGATTGCCGCCATCAAGGCGGAGGAAGCCGCCAAGGCGCTGGGACTCGCCGAACCGCTGACCCGCGGCTCGGCTGTCGCATCGGAGGCCTTCCTGCCCTTCGCCGACGGCCTCCTGTCGGCAATCGCCGCCGGCGCCACGGCCGTCATCCAGCCGGGCGGCTCGATGCGTGACGAAGAGGTGATCGCCGCGGCAAACGAGCACAACGTTGCCATGGTCTTCACCGGCATGCGCCATTTCCGGCATTGAGTGGCTCAAGCGTCACTACGCAAGCGGGCGCAGCGCTGTAACAGTTGAGCACCCCCGCTCGCCTCTCGTCATCCTCGGGACAAGCCCGAGAATGACGGCCGAGTGGTGCGCGGACACTATTCACGCCGTTCACCCTTCGAGGTGGCAACGCCCCCGCGCCTGCCGCGCAACGGGCCTTTTTTATGCCGGGCGATGCGCCGGATAGGGTGTGCGCAGAAGGATGAAGAGACCCATGGCGAGGAAAGCGACCAGCGCCATCATGCCGATGCGCGCGGAATCGGTCATCACCGTGATCGTTGCGACGGAGGCGGGAGCGAGAAACGAAGTCGCGCGCCCGGAAAGGGCATAGAGGCCGAAATAGCGGCCGGCTTCCTCGACCGCGACGCTTCGGGCGAGGTAGGAACGGGACGAGGCCTGAACTGGCCCGAAGGCGATGCCGACCAGGAGGCCGTAGAGAATATATGCCTTCTCCGCCGTCGTGCCGAAGAGGCCGCCGGAGTCTTCTGTCGGAAGCGTCAGCAGCCCGAACAGCGTAAAGCCTGGCCCGGTCGAGACGATGCCGAGCGTGGCGATGGTGAGACAGACGAGGCTGGCAACGACAATCGTTTTCGAGCCGAGCCGTGCGTCAAGCCGACTCGCATAGAGGCAGCCTGCAATCGCAACAACGTTGAGAATCATTCCATAGAGGCCGAGTTCTATCGTCTGCCAGCCGAACATTCCGGCTGCGAAGGTGCCGCCAAGCGCGAGCAAGCCGTTAACACCGTCCTGGAAGATCATCCGCGCGATCAGAAAACGCAGGATACCTGCTCTCTCCTTTAGTTCCCGGAGTGTGCCCTCAAGTTCCTTGAGTCCACTGGCCGTCGCGTTCCACAGCGACATCGTCGCCTTCTCCGCATCCGGGGTGAACAGGAACATCGGCAGAATGAATATCAAGTACCAGACGGCCGAGATCGGTCCGGTGATGCGGGCGTCTTCCCCCTTGGACGGATCGAGGCCGAAGATCGGGTCGAGGCCCAGTGCCGTCTTGCCCGTCGCGGGATTTCCGGCAATGAGCGCTACGACGGCAATCAAGACGATCATGCCGCCGAGATAGCCGAGCCCCCAGGCAATGTTCGAGACGCGGCCCACTTCTTTTTCGCTCACCAGCCGCGTCATCATCGAATCATTGAAGACGATCGAAAATTCGGCAGCGACGGTCGCCAGAGCGAGAAAGATCGCGGGATAGAGGATGGGCGAGCCCGGGGCGGCGAACCACAGCATTGCGAGCGAGGCGATCTTGATGACGGCGAAAAAGCCGATCCAGGGCTTGCGTGGTCCGGTCGCGTCGGCGATCGCGCCAAGCACCGGCGAAAGAACCGCGATGATGATGCCGGAGACGGTAAGCGTATAGCCCCAGATCGCCTGCCCTTGCACATGGTCGGCCGTGAGCCGGGATACGAAATAGGGCGCGAAGATGAAGGTGGTGATGACGGTGAAGAAAGGCTGCGCGGCCCAGTCGAACAGCATCCAGCCGATGATGCCGAGGCGTGACGCCCCGGGCTGCTCTCTCGCTTCGGCCGTAACGTCCAATTTCCCCTCCCGGAATTTATCGGCCCTCGTCGACTGTTTGGCGAGGGCCGATAACGCGTTGAAATCGCGATTAAACCCGAAGCGGAATCAGTCCTCCGGGCGGATTGCCCGGACGGACTGTGTCATTTCGCCTTGGCGCGTGCAAGGTCGTTGAGCAGGCCGGCGGCGACAGTAATCTTGGCGAGTGTCGTCTCGCCCTTTTCGGTGAGCAGCTTCAACTGGTCGCCGACGCGAGAGACACGTTGGCGATCGCTTTCGTGCCAGGCGAGCACGGGATTGCGTTCGCCCTTCTGCTCGACGAGAGCCGCGATCGTGATGTCGCGCCTTGCGACGCCAATATCGGTGACGGCGCGCGAAAGCGCCATCGCTTCGAACTGCTCCGTGGCCGGAACCCGGTCGGCGGCGGCGAGCAGCCGGTTGATTCCGAGGTTCTCCGTCACCGTGAAATAGCTCTGCGCGGTACGGCTCAGCGTTTCCTTGGTTTCGGTGGCGATTTGCATGATCTCCGGCACCAGGGTCATCAGCGACAGTTCGGCAATTTCCTCCGCGAGCTTTGCCGGTACGCCGCTTTCGATGAAGGCCGCGGCCTTCAATCGCGCTTCTTCGGAAATCGCGGCGCGCATCGTGCCGCGCAGCTTCTGCAGGCCGTCACGCAGGCGCGAAACCGCATCCGAAACCGGGCCGCTTGCGGCGCGCGTGCGCAATGCCCTCTCGGTGACGAGGGTGAAGATGTGGCCCACTTCCTGGTAAAGCGCGTTCTGGACCGCGCCGCTGATCTTGTTGTCGAGCGCGTCGATCTCTGCGTAAATCCGCTGCAGGTCGAAGCCGTCGAGCGCCAGCACGGCCGCCTTGACGACATCGCTGGAAAGGAAGCCGGTCGCGTCCGTCAAAGTCGAAACGAAGGCGGGACCGCCGCGGTTGATCGTTTCGTTGCCGAGGACAGTCGCGATGATCTCACGGCGCAGCCGGTGCCCGCGGATGTCGCCGGCATAGGTCTTACGCATCTTTGCCGGGAAATAGCGCTCGAGCGTCGCAGTGAAATAGGGATCGTCCGGCAGATCGCCGACGATCAGCTCATCGAACAGCACCAGCTTCGCATAGGAGAGCAAAACGCCGATCTCGGGCCGTGTCAGCGGCTTGCCCGCCTGGTAACGCTCGCTCATGGCGAGCTCCGTCGGCAGCGTCTCGACCTTGCGGTTGAGATGGCCGTCGGCCTCGAGCCGCGCCATCAGCCGTGCAAGCGACGTGCGGTTCGCGAGCCCTTGCATTTCCGTGAGCGAGATCGCCAGCGATTGCTGGTAGTTGTTGCGCAGCACGAGATGCGCCACCTCGTCGGTCATCGACGCCAGAAGCGTGTTGCGCTTCGCCCTCGTCAGACGATCGTCCCGCATGGCCGAGGCAAGCGCGATCTTGATGTTGACCTCGACGTCGGAGGAGTTGACGCCGGCCGAGTTGTCGATCGCATCGGAATTGCAGCGCCCGCCAGCGAGCGAGAAGCCGATGCGCCCCTTCTGGGTGACGCCGAGATTGGCGCCCTCGCCGATGACGCGGGCACGCACTTCTTCCGCCGTGACGCGGATCGCGTCGTTGGTGCGGTCGCCGACCTCGGCGTCCGTTTCATTGCTGCCGCGCACATAGGTGCCGATGCCGCCGAACCAGAGCAGGTCGACCTGGCTCTTCAGGATGGCGTTCATGATCTCGAAGGGGGTTGCCTTCGGCTTGTCGATGCCGATTATCGCCATCGCTTCCGGCGTCAGCGTTACGGACTTCTCGGCGCGCGAGATGATCATCGCGCCCTGCGACAGCGCCTTGCGGTCGTAGTCCTGCCAGCTCGAGCGCGGCAAGGCGAACATGCGCTTGCGCTCGGCGAAGGAAAGGTCGGTATCCGGATTCGGATCGATGAAGATGTCGCGATGGTCGAAGGCGGCGATCAGCCGGATCTTCTCCGAAAGCAGCATGCCGTTGCCGAAAACGTCGCCGGACATGTCGCCGACGCCGGCGACGGTAAAGGGCGTCGTCTGGATGTCGATGTCCATTTCGCGGAAATGACGCTTGACGGCTTCCCAGGCGCCGCGGGCGGTAATTCCCATCTTCTTATGGTCGTAGCCCGCCGAGCCGCCGGACGCGAAGGCATCGTCGAGCCAGAAGCCGGCTTCCTGGGCGAGCCCGTTGGCCGTGTCCGAGAACGTTGCGGTGCCCTTGTCTGCCGCGACGACGAAGTAGGGATCGTCGCCATCGAGCCTCAGCGTATCGGCCGGCGGCACGACGTCCTGGCCGACGATGTTGTCCGTTACTGACAGCAGCGTGCGGATATAGGTCTTGTAAGCCTCGGTACCGGCCTTGAAAATTTCATCGCGCGTGCCGCCGACCGGCAGCTGCTTCGGATAGAAGCCGCCCTTGGCGCCAACCGGGACGATGACAGCATTCTTGACCTGCTGCGCCTTGACGAGACCAAGCACCTCGGTGCGGTAGTCCTGCGCCCGGTCGGACCAGCGAAGGCCGCCGCGCGCCACCTTGCCGAAGCGCAGGTGCACGCCTTCGACCTCGGTGCCATAGACGAAGATCTCGCGGAAAGGTCGAGGTTCGGGCAGGCCGTCGAGCTGCTTCGGATCGAGCTTGAAAGCAAGGACAGCGCGTGGATTTCCGTCCGCGTCCCTCTGGAAATAGTTCGTCCGGAGCGTCGACTGGACAACGTTGACGTAGCGGCGCAGGATCTGATCATCGTCGAGGCTCGGCACGGCCGAGAGCGCATCCTCGATCGCCGAAAGCAAGGCATTGCTTTTCTTCGTGCGCGCCTTCACCTCGGTCTTCGGATCCATGCGCGTCGCAAACAGCCGGAAGATATCGGCAGCGATCGCCGGGTATTTGTTCAGCGTGTCGGCGATATAGCCCTGCGAATAGGTGATGCCGGCCTGGCGCAGATAGCGCGCATAGGCGCGCAGCACCGTGACCTCGCGCGCGGTGAGTCCCGCAAGCAGGATCAGCCGGTTGAAGGTGTCGTCCTCGGTCGTGCCATTCCAGGAGGCGAGGAACGCCTCTTCGAGCGCCGCACCCGTTTTGGCGAGGTTGAGCGCATGCCCGTCCCGGTGGACGAGTTCCATGTCGTGCAGAACGACGAGCCTCGGCTCTTCTGCATGTGCGCTGACGCCGATGTCGTAGGTCTGCTCGCTGATGACGCGGAATCCGAGATTTTCGAGGAGCGGCACGCGACGCGAGAGCGAAACCGGATCCTGTGCGTGAAAGATCTTGAGTTCCAGCGTGTCCGGCCGCTCTTTCTGCTTGTGATAGAACGAGATGCGGATCGGGTCGTCGAGCTTGCAGGCGGCGATGTCGTGGAGGTCGTCATAGGCCTCCGCCGGTGTGAAGGCGGCCTGATAGGCTTCGCCAACCGCAATTTCGATGCCGTCCTTGCGAGCAAGCAGATTGAAGCGATCGGTCCAGCGGGTAACGATGCTGCGAACCGCCTCCTCGAGTTTCGCCTGAGGAACGCGCGGTGTCTTGCCGGCGTAGCGGCCAATGATGAAATGGACGCGTGCCAGCCCGCCTTCGGGGAAGGCAGGGTAATAGGCGGAAACGCGCCCGTCATAGGCGGTCTTCAGATAGTTGCCGATCTTCTCGCGCACATCCGAGTCATATTGTTCGCGCGGCACGAAGACGAGGACCGAGACGAAGCGGTCGAAATGGTCGATGCGCGGCAACACCCTGATGCGCGGCCGGTCGCTTAGTTCGTTGATCTGCTCGCAGAAGGCGGCGAGCAGGCCGACGTCGATCTGGAAAAGGTCATCGCGCGGATAGGATTCCAGCGTGTTTGCCAGCATCTTGCCGGAATGGCTCTGGGGATCGTAGCCGAAATAGTCGATGATCTTTTCGATCTTGTGCCTGAGCAACGGTATTTCCGAAGCCTGGCGGGTGTAGGCCGTCGAGGTGAAGAGGCCGACGATGCGGAGTTCCCCGACCACGTTGCCGGAGGCGTCGAAGCGCTTGACGCCGATGTAGTCCATATAGGCACGGCGGTGGACGACGGATTTCACATTGGCCTTGGTCACGATCAGGAAGTCGGGGCCGTCGAGGAAGGCGAGGATTTCCGGCGTCGTCAGCACGGCGTCCTTGCCTTGACGCAGCACGCGGACGTCGGGATTGGAGAGAAGGCCGAGGCCCCTGCCCTTGCCGCGTTCGACCTTCGCCTTCTCGCCCTTGCCGGAATAGGTATATTCTCGCATTCCGAGGAAGGTGAAATTGTTGTCCCTTAGCCAGCGAAGGAAAGCGAGCGCTTCGTCACGATCGCTCTTCTTGCGCGACGCATTATACTCTTCCAGCTCCCGCATGGCCTGGTTGAGCAGCGCCGTCATCGCCGGCCAGTCGTGGACCGCCTGGTGGACCTGATCCAGCACCTCGGCAATGCGCTTGCTTAGCGAACGCGCTTCGAGCGGTGCGAGCTTGCTCAAGTGGATCTGGATATGGCTCACCCGGTGCGCCGGATCGCTTTGCTCGTCCGGATCGAACGGCTTGATGGGCTTGCCCGGTTCCATGACCAGAATGGGATGGATCGCGAGGTGGATGTCGCGGTGCGTGCTCGTCACCTCGCCCATGATCGAATCATAGAGGAATGGCATGTTGCGTTCGGTGATGGCGATGATCGTGACGTCTATGCCACCCGGCGCAACCCCCGGCACGGCCTCGACCGAAACCTGCGGCTTGCCGCCGTCCCAGCGCGCCAGTTCCTTGCGCGCATGCGCCGCGGTCAGCGCCAGCATGTCGGCAGTGTAGAGATCGAGGTCGTCGTTGCTTGCCCCGCCGAAGAGGATCTCGGGCGCCAGCGCGTCGGCGCCGATCTTCTCCGCAGCCGCCTTGGCCGCATCGATATGCCTGTCCCGTTTTGGATTGTATTTCACGCCCATGAACTCTCTCCCCATTCGTGATAGACGAGCCTATCAGAACCATGGCCAATGGCGACCGTTTTATGCCCGATTTCGGCAAAATCGAGCCGCATTTTGGAGAAATTCACGCAGTTTCGACCTAAATCCATTTAAATCGAAGGCAATTTTACGAATATTGCTCAAAAAACCTTAGAAACGCACGAAAACGCCGAAGGCCTGTCTCGTCCCTGTCTGGCAGGCCCTGTTGACAGGCCTGTGACAGTCGGGCGATCACACTTTTGATTCGAGGAAATGGAACTGCCCGATGCCCGAAATGCCCGCACCCGGCGCCGTCATCGTCATTTCAAGCCATGTGGTTCGCGGCACGGTCGGCAACCGGGCCGCGGTCTTCGCACTGGAGACGCTCGGGCATCGCGTATGGGCCGTGCCGACGGTGATCCTGCCATGGCATCCGGGTCACGGCCGCTCGACACGGGTGACGATCGCCGACACGGACTTCCATTCGATCGTGAACGACCTCGTCAATGCACGCTGGGCTGGTGAAGTGCGCGCCGTTCTGTCGGGCTATCTCTGCTCGCCGGCCCAGGTTGACGGTGTTGCGCAACTGGTGACGGCGTTGCGCGAGCGCAGTCCCGAGCTGCTATACGCCTGCGATCCCGTCATCGGTGATGGCAACGGCCTTTATGTTTCGGCGGAGATCGCGGCCGCGGTGCGCGACCGGCTGCTGCCATTGGCGACACTTGCGACTCCCAACCGGTTCGAACTCTCGTGGCTCGTCGGGGCAGCACTTGAAACGAATACGGCGATCCTCGACGCGGCGCTCGGTCTCGGACCTTCTCGCATGCTGGTGACGTCGGCGATCCCGATGATGACGGGTGGCACGGGCAATCTTTACCTCTCCGGCAGTCATGCGCTGCTGGCCGAGCATCGACTGGTCGACAATCCGCCGAACGGCACCGGCGATCTGCTTGCCGCCGTGTTTCTGGCGCGGCTGCTCCAGGGGCTCTCCGAAGAGCGGGCGCTGCAGATGGCGACTGCCAGCGTGTTCGAGATCATCGCGCGCAGCGCCCGGCGCGGCGCCGACGAACTGACGCTCGAGCAGGACGCGTCGAGCCTGGCGACGCCCATGGCCATGGTGCAGATGCGGCGCCTCTTGCACCCGAGCCAGGTGCGGAAGAAATAGGCGCGGATATAAAAGAAACGGCTCATAAGCGCGCTTCGCCCTTCCAGGCGCGCCACGGTCGCTGTAACACTTCGACGCTTCGTTGATCCTGCAGCGCCGCGCGTCTCACTCAGACGCGCAAAGGTCGCGGTAGCACTTTGGATTGCTGCATGATTTAAGGAATCATGCAGCAGGGGCGATGGAGCAATGAACGAGTGAGTGACGCGGGGTTATCGATGGATATGCAGGGTTTTCCGGAACATCTTCTAACCGGCTACCGCAACTTCATGAGCGGTCGCTTCAGCGAGCAGCAGCAACGCTACAAGACGCTTGCCGAGAGCGGCCAGAAGCCGAAGACGATGATTATCGCCTGTTGCGATTCTCGGGCCGCACCCGAAACGATCTTCGACAGCGGTCCCGGAGAACTCTTCGTCATCCGCAACGTCGCCAACATGATGCCGCCATACGAGCCGGATGGGCACTATCACTCGACCTCCGCCGCGCTCGAATTCGCGGTTCAGTCCCTGCGCGTCAGCAACATCGTCGTCATGGGACATGGGCGCTGCGGCGGCATCAAGGCGGCGCTCGATCCCGATGCCGAACCTTTGTCTCCCGGCGATTTCATCGGGCGATGGATGAACCTGTTGAAGCCGGCCGCCGAACAGATCCAGAGCAACGATTTCATGACCCAGGCGGAGCGCCAGCGCGCGCTCGAACGTGTGTCGATCCGCAATTCGCTCGCCAACCTGCGCACCTTCCCTTGCGTCCAGATTCTGGAGGCAAAGGGCAAGCTGCAGCTGCATGGCGCCTGGTTCGACATCTCAACCGGGGAGCTCTGGGTGATGGACGCCAAGACCGGCGATTTTGCGCGGCCGGGCATGTGAATTTTCGCCCCTCATCCGGCCTGCCGGCCACCTTCTCCCCGCAAGCGGGGCGAAGGGACTTTGCCGCGTCCTCTCAATCCACTCTCCCGCTTCAAAGGGGGACGAGAGCGCTCAGTTGAACAAGCGAACGCGGCGCCGCGCGTCCCTTCTCTCCGCACGCGGGGAGAAGGTACCGGCAGGCGGATGAGGGGTAAATCGTCGTGACCTGAGGGTCTTCTCAGTAGCCGTCGATCTCGGCGCCGATGATGGCGATTGCCTGCTGATAGACGCTGGCAGCGTTCCATCCCTGGATCGCGGCATAATTGACTTCGCCGGGCTGATAGCCGCCTCCCGGCTGCCAACCATGGCCGCGCAGGAAGTTTGCCGTCGAGGCGAGTGCATCCGCCTTGGAGCGGACCATGTCGATATGGCCGTCGCCATCGCCGTCCACGCCAAATCTCAGGACGTTGACTGGCAGGAACTGGGTCTGTCCGATCTCGCCATGGGCCGCACCCCGCGCAGCCGGGCTCAGGTCGCCGCGCTCGACGAGCTGCAGGGCCGCGTAGAGCTGGTTGGTGAAGTAGTCCGAACGCCGGCAGTCATAGGCAAGCGTCGAGACGGCCGAGAGCGTGTGTTCCTTGCCCATGAACGAGCCGAAGCCGGTCTCCATGCCCCAGATCGCGATCAGCGGACCGGCCGGCACGCCGAAGCGCTGCTCGATGTTGTCGAAGAGCCTGGCGTTCTGCGCCCGCATCTTCTTGCCGCGCGAGATGATCGTCTGGCCGCCACGCTTCTGCATGAACTGATCGAGCGAGAGCTTGAAGCTCTTCTGGCCGCGGTCGGCGCGAATCGTCGCCCTGTTATAGGCAACGCCGGAGAGCGCCTGGTCGATGACCGCGGGGCTGATGCCGTTGCCGGCGGCTTGCTGCTTGAACTCGGCCACCCAGGCCTGAAAGCCGCTGCCGTCATTGCCGCATTGGGCCGCCGCCGCGGTCGAGGAAAGGATCGTCGTTGAAACGAGGGCCGCAAGCCCCGCCACTACGCACTTTGCCCTGTGCATGAAATACCCCATCTGCCCGAACTATCGCTTGTCTTCAAAAAAACGCGCCCGCTTCTGCCGGCCATATTGTTGGCCCCCGCGTCACGGGATGTCCTGTTTCACGTGAATCCGCCCAACACCGGCGGAAGAACCAATGCCAAGCCCCGCGGGGTCCGCTTGCGGACCGGGCGGGGCTTCATTCAATGCTTAAGCGGGGCCGGTCAAGCGGCCTGCTTGCGTGGCTTGACCAGGCCGCGGTTGACGAGCAATTCGGCGATCTGGATGGCGTTGAGCGCGGCGCCCTTGCGCAGGTTGTCGGAGACGACCCACAGATTGAGGCCGTTCTCGACCGTCGCGTCCTCGCGGATGCGCGAAATATAGGTCGCATCCTCACCGGCGCATTCATAGGGCGTCACGTAGCCGCCGTTCTCATGCTTGTCGACAACCAGGCAACCCGGCGCCTCGCGCAGGATCTCGCGCGCTTCGTCAGCGGTAATTTCGTTCTCAAATTCGATATTGACCGATTCCGAATGACCGATGAAGACGGGAACGCGCACGGCAGTGCAGGTCACCTTGATCTTCGGATCGAGCATCTTCTTGGTTTCGGCCAGGACCTTCCACTCTTCCTTGGTGTAGCCGTCCTCCATGAACACGTCGATGTGCGGGATGACGTTGAAGGCGATGCGCTTCGTGAACTTCTTGCTCTCGATCGGGTCGGCAACAAAGACGGCGCGGGTCTGGTTGAAGAGCTCGTCCATGCCATCCTTGCCGGCGCCGGACACCGACTGATAGGTGGAAACGACGACGCGCTTGATCGTGGCGCGGTCATGCAGCGGCTTCAACGCGACGACGAGCTGGGCCGTCGAGCAATTCGGGTTGGCGATGATATTCTTCTTCGAGAAAAGCGTGATCGCATCGGGGTTGACTTCCGGGACGATCAGCGGGACTTCGGCGTCGTAGCGCCAGGCGGAGGAATTGTCGATGACGACGCAGCCCTGCTGGCCGATCTTCGGCGAATACTTCTGCGAAACCGCGCCGCCGGCCGACATCAGGCAGATATCGGTGTCGGAAAAATCATAGGTTTCGAGGTTGGAGACCTTCAGCGTCTTGTCGCCATAGGAAACTTCGGTACCGATGGAGCGCGACGAGGCGAGCGCCACGACTTCGTCCGCGGGAAAACCGCGTTCCGAAAGGATGTTCAGCATCTCCCGGCCGACATTGCCGGTGGCGCCTGCGACTGCAATCTTGAAACCCATGATCTAAGCTCTCTTTCTGTCTCTCCTCGTCTGGTGGAGGGGGAAGCCGCGCGGAACGCCCGCGAGGTTTCCTGTCCCCGGCCGGACCGGGGAGAGAGCGGAGGGCCAGAGACGTCAGACGGTTTTCGTCGTCGTTTTGGCCGTTGTTTTGCTAGCGAGCGAGAAATGGCGAGCCTCTCCGGCAGGTACCGGCAAGATCAGCGCAGCGATGGACGGACCGTTCGGTCGCATGGCAGTTTCCTCGTTCGCCGCTGCTCATACGCGGTTTTCGGCAAGAGTCAAGCCGCGGCCCTTGTCCGCCACCATAGCTTCCCGGCCATCAGCGCCGAAAGTGCGGGAGCCGCGCCGCACTTTTGCGTGATCCCCCCCGGCGGCGCGCCCGATCGCCGCATTAGACCAAAGTCATAAGCCGAAAGCATCGCTGCCTCGCGCACTACTTTTCTGACATCTTCATACAAGGCGCACCACGTCCGGATGTTCAGGGAGGAACGTCGGATCGGGGAATGGGCGCTCCAATATGCCAATTTGGAGTGGAGGATCATCAAAATGGCAAATGTCGCAACCGTGGACGGCGCAAAAGCCGGCCCCATGACCGGTGAGGAGAGGAAAGTTATCCTCGCTTCGTCGCTCGGTACCGTCTTCGAATGGTACGATTTCTACCTTTATGGTTCGCTTGCTCTTTATATCGGCGCGACCTTCTTCAGCCAGTATCCGTCCACAACGCAGTCCATCTTCGCGTTGCTCGCTTTTGCGGCCGGCTTCCTGGTGCGCCCGTTCGGCGCGCTTGTTTTCGGCCGTCTCGGCGACCTCGTCGGCCGCAAATATACGTTCCTTGTCACCATCCTGATCATGGGTCTGTCGACCTTCCTGGTCGGTGTCCTGCCGGGTTCGGCCTCCATCGGCATCAGCGCGCCGATCATCCTGATCGGTCTGCGCCTGCTGCAGGGCCTGGCGCTTGGCGGCGAATATGGCGGTGCCGCGACCTACGTTGCTGAACACGCACCGCACGGGCGCCGTGGCTACTTCACCTCGTGGATCCAGACGACGGCAACGCTCGGTCTCTTCCTGTCGCTGGTGGTGATCCTGCTCGTGCAGTTCGCGGTCGGCAAGGAAGCCTTCGCCGAGTGGGGCTGGCGCGTGCCGTTCCTGCTTTCCTGCGTGCTTCTCGGCGTTTCCGTCTGGATCCGCCTGAAGATGAACGAATCGCCCGCCTTCAAGAAGATGAAGGAAGAGGGCAAGGGCTCGAAAGCGCCTCTGACGGAAGCCTTCGGCCAGTGGAAGAATGCCAAGATTGCCATTCTGGCACTCTTCGGTGCGGTGGTCGGCCAGGCGGTCGTCTGGTACTCGGGCCAGTTTTACGCGCTTTTCTTCCTCACGGGCGTCCTGAAGGTGGACGGCCAGTCGGCCAACCTGATGGTGGCCGCATCGCTGCTCATCGGCACTGGTTTCTTCGTCGTCTTCGGCTGGCTGTCGGACAAGATCGGTCGCAAGCCGATCATCATGGCGGGCCTGCTGCTTGCCATGCTCACCTACTTCCCGCTGTTCAAGGCGCTGACCTGGGCCGGAAACCCGGCGCTTGCCGAGGCCCAGGAGAATGTCCGCGCCACGGTTACGGCGGCTCCCGGCAACTGCAATTTCCAGTTCAACCCGACAGGCGTGCAGAAGTTCACGAGCTCGTGCGACATCGCGACTGCTTTCCTGACCAAGAACTCCGTTCCCTATGACGTCGTGAGCACTGCGGCGGCGGGAACACCGGCGACCGTCAAGATCGGCGAAACGACGATCACCAGCTACGATGCGATTGCCGCCGGCGACAAGGCGAAGGCCGAGGACGCGGCCTTCAGCAAGCAGGTCAACATGGCGCTGCAGGCCGCCGGCTACCCGCTCGTGCGCGGTGTCGCCAAGGTGCCGGATTCCAAGCTCGACGCCTTCGTCGCGGCCAATCCGGAACTGGCGCTTGACGCCGCTGCTGTCCGCGCTGGCGAAAAGGCCATGGTACCGGCCGACAAGCTGGTTGCCGACAAGCTGCTGACGAAGGAAGAAGTCGGCGGCGCCAAGGAAATGGCGGTCTATGCGATCGACAAGGGCGGCGCCTTCACGATGGTGGCCGATCCGGCCCGCGTCAACTGGACGACGATCATCGCCGTGCTGAGCGTCCTCGTCATCTATGTGACGATGGTCTACGGCCCGATCGCGGCTCTGCTGGTCGAGCTCTTCCCGACCCGTATCCGCTACACCGGCATGTCGTTGCCCTACCATATCGGCAACGGCTGGTTCGGTGGGCTGCTGCCGGCAACGGCCTTCGCGATGAGCGCGGCCCGGGGCGACATCTATTACGGCCTCTGGTATCCGATCGTCTTCGCCGGCATCACACTGGTCATCGGCCTGTTGTTCCTGCCCGAGACCAAGGACCGCGATATCCACGCCATGGACTAAATCACGATGCGGGATGCGGGCGGAGAGCCCGTTCCTCATCCCGCCGGCGAACTCTCCTGACTCCGGCGCGGTCTTCCGCGCCGGCTTTTTTATTTTTCCTTTTGCTGGGAAATCGCTCTTTTCGGCGCCGGCCAGCCGCCTGCGTCCAGCCGGAAGAGCCAGCCTTGCCGGGCAAAAACGAAGGCGACCATAATCGCGACCCAAAGACCGAGCAGCAGGCCGGCGGCGACATCGCTCGGATAGTGCGCGCCGACGATCACCCGCGAGACGCCGATCGCCAGCGCCAGGATCAGAAACACGGGCCTCAACTGCGGCATCAGCATCGCGAAGGCACCGAACAGGGCGCCGGCGGCCGTTGAATGACCCGAAGGGAAGCTTTCAAACAGCCGGTCGCTCGTGAAGGGCGTGAGGCTGTAGGCGCCGTATTCAGCGAAAAGTTCCGGGCGTGCGCGGCCGATCAGGAATTTCAGTCCATGCACCACCGTGCTTGCCGTGCCGATCGTCAGAAGAAAATAGGCGGACAGATTGCGCGCGGTTCGAGCCTTGTGCCGAAGCGCGTCCTGATGCGCCGTACGTCGGACAATGAAGGCGACGAGCAGAAGCAGGGCCGACGTGTAGATCATCCAGGCCGCGCTGCCGATATCGGTGATCTCCCGGTTGAACTCGACGATCTCGTCCGGCAGGTTCTGAGCCCAATGCGACAATTGCGGATCGAAGGGGACGAATGCGAGCACGAGCAGCAGCGTCGTCAGGAAGATCCAGGCTGTGGAAGCAAGCGGTTGATTCATATCCGACCTGTTCGGCATCCTCCTGCATGTGAAGCCGATCGCGACGAAATCAAGACCCGAATGAAAAACACCTCCGGAAGCGTCTCCGGAGGTGTTTTTGTCGAACCTCATCGGCGTGAGCCGAAGGAAGAACGTCAGGCGTCGTTGTGCCGGATCAGGCCGAAAGCGCCTTGAACTCGGCGAGGATCGCGTCGCCCATCTCGGTGGTGCCGACCTGGCGAGCGCCTTCCGCCATAATGTCGCCGGTGCGGATGCCCTTGTCGAGCACGTTGGCGATCGCCTTTTCGAGGTTGTCGGCTTCCTTCACGAGGTTGAAGGAATAGCGCAGGCACATGGCGAAGGAGGCGATCATGGCGATCGGGTTGGCAATGCCCTTGCCGGCAATGTCCGGTGCCGAGCCGTGCACGGGCTCGTAGAGCGCCTTGCGCTTGCCGGTCTTCGGATCCGGCGCGCCGAGCGAGGCGGAAGGCAGCATGCCGAGCGAACCGGTGAGCATGGCGGCGACGTCGGACAGCATGTCGCCGAAGAGGTTGTCGGTGACGATCACGTCGAACTGCTTCGGCTGGCGCACCAGCTGCATGCCGCCGGCATCCGCCAGCATATGCTCCAGTTGCACATCGGCATATTTCGCCTTGTGCGTTTCGGTCACGACCTGGTTCCAGAGCACGCCCGATTTCATCACATTGCGCTTTTCCATCGAGCAGACACGGTTGTTGCGCGTGCGGGCGAGTTCGAAGGCAACGCCGGCGATGCGCTCGATCTCGTAGGTATCGTAGACCTGCGTGTCGATGCCGCGCTTCTGGCCGTTGCCGAGGTCGATGATCTCCTTCGGCTCGCCGAAATAGACGCCGCCGGTCAGTTCGCGCACGATGAGGATATCGAGGCCTTCGACCAGCTCCGGCTTCAACGAGGAGGCGTTGGCAAGCGCCGGATAGCAGATGGCGGGCCGCAGGTTGGCGAAGAGCTCCAGATCCTTGCGCAGGCGCAGCAGACCGGCTTCCGGCCGCACCTCGTAGGGTACCGCATCCCACTTCGGTCCACCGACGGCGCCGAAGAGCACGGCATCGGCGGCAAGCGCCTTCGACATGTCCCCTTCCGAAATGGCCGCGCCATGGGCGTCATAGGCCGAGCCGCCCACAAGGCCCTCGTCCGTCGCGAAGCCGGCGCCAAGCTCGGCATTCATGTAGGCGATGATTTTGCGGACTTCCGCCATGGCTTCCGGGCCGATGCCGTCGCCGGGCAGAAGGAAGAGTTTGCGCACAGTCATGGATAGTCCTTCTCAAGGGGAAACTCGGGCGCGTTCTTAGCGCAACTTCGTATCGAGGGAAATCTTTGTAACGAAAGATTTGTGCGCGGCGCGGCGGGTTCCCCGCGAAACAGGCGTGCTCGTCCGCCTGTGAGAAGGTGTTGGGCGACACCAGTTCCGGGTCGCGCAAAGGCGAAAGAAAGTCCCATGCGCAAATTCGTTCGGGCCGTTGCGGACCTGATCCGCGCTACGATCGACGCCCTCACCTTCCGCAACCCATCACGTGGCCGCTGATGATGCCACAAAATGCGGTGTCGCGCCGCCGTTTCACGATCCATTTCCGCTTGACGGAGTAACTGCCGGACGCTCGAATGGCCGGACTCTAAACGGGGATTCCAGATGTCCGAGACGCTTCTTGTCAGTGCCTTTCTCGCCGCGCTTTCCTATGCGCTGATCCCCGGCCCCGCCTTTCTGGCGCTGCTCGGCATCGGTGCTGGCCAGGGCCGGAAGGCCGGTGCGCTGTTCATGGGCGGGCATCTCGCCGGCGACATCGTCTGGTCGACGCTGGCGCTTGTCGCGATCGTCGGTGCGCGATCGATCGGCACGGCAATCTTCGACATTCTCGGCCTGTTCTGCGGCGCCTATCTCGCCTGGATCGGCTGGACCGCCCTTCGCGCCCGGCCGAAGGGCGAGAATCGCGCCCTGCTGACGGTGGAGCGACCGCTGCGCCGCGGGCTGATTTTCGGGCTCACCAATCCCAAAGGCTATCCGGTGGCACTGGCGACCTTCACGGCGCTGCTTGCCGGTTCCGCCAATGCGCTCGAGTTCAACGCCTTGCCGATGCTGCTCGCCGTGTCGCTCATCGGGTTCCTCGTCGCCGACGTGATTTTGATCGCGATCATCGGCGCGTCCGTCGTGCGCCGCTTCTATCGCCGTCACGAACTGGCCATTGTCCGGCTTTCCGGCCTCCTGTTCATCGGTTTCGCCGCGCAGGCGGTCTGGCATGCGGCGCCCGGTCTTTTCGGGGTGCGCAAGCCTTGACGTTGATCAGGTTGCCAACCACTTCAAACGTCTCCGCCGGCACGCCGATGATCTCCTGCGTCCGCCGGTCCTGCATGCGAAAGGAATTCTCATGACTGCAAGCGCTTCGGTCAACCCTGCCCTGGTGAACTGGACCGGACACGAAGGCCTGCCGCGCTTCGATGCGGTGAAGGACGAAGATTTCGCGCCCGCCTTCGACGCGGCACTCGCAGCCCATGAAGCGGAGATCGATGCGATCGCCCATAATCCGGAAGCGCCGACCTTCGAAAACACGGTCATCGCCCTCGAAATCGCCGGAGACGAGCTTTCTCGTGTCTCGGCGCTTTTCTGGAACAAGGCCGGCGCCCATACCAACGACGTGATTCAGGCCCTCGAGCGCGAGATCGCGCCGAAGATGTCGCGGCATTATTCGAAGATCGGGATGAATCCGGCCCTGTTCAGCCGCATCGACACATTGTGGGAGAAGCGGGAAGAGCTCGGCCTCGACCTTGAGGCGATGCGTGTCCTCGAGCGCCACTGGAAGGGCTTCGTCAAATCGGGCGCCAAACTCGACAAGCCTGAGCAGGAGCGGCTTGCCGCCATCAACGAGAAACTTGCCGGCCTTGGCGCCAAGTTCGGTCAGAACGTGCTTGCCGACGAGAAGAACTGGGCCCTGTTTCTGACGAGCGAGGAGGAACTCGCCGGCCTTCCGGAGTTCCTCAAGGATGCCATGGCGGCCGCCGCCCGCGACCGAGGCGAAGACGGCAAATATGCGGTCACCCTCTCGCGCTCGATCATCGAACCGTTCCTGACCTTCTCCGACAATCGCGAGCTTCGCGAGCAGGCCTTCAGGGCATGGACGGCCCGCGGTGAAAACGGCGGTGAGACCGACAACCTCGGTATCATCGCCGAGACGCTGTCGCTCCGGGCCGAGAAGGCAAAGCTGCTCGGCTACGAGAATTTCGCGGCGCTGAAGCTCGATGACACCATGGCAAAGACTCCTGATGCCGTGAACGGGCTGCTGATGCAGGTCTGGGAAAGGGCTGTGGTGCGCGCCCGCGAGGAAGAGGCGGATCTTGCCAAGATGATCGCCGCCGAAGGCCGCAATCATGAGGTCATGCCCTGGGATTGGCGCCACTATGCGGAAAAGCTGCGCGCCGAAAAGTTCAGCTTCTCGGAAAGCGAGCTGAAGCCCTATCTCCAGCTCGAGAAGATCATCGACGCCTGCTTCGATGTTGCCCATCGCCTTTTCGGCGTGACGGCCACGGAGAAGAAGGGCGTTCCCGCCTATCATCCCGATGTGCGCGTCTTCGAGATACGCGACGCCTCCGGCAAGCTGGTGGCGCTGTTCCTCGGCGATTACTTCGCCCGTTCCTCCAAGCGTTCCGGCGCGTGGATGAGTTCATTCCAGTCGCAGCACAGGCTGAAGCTGAAGAATGGCGGCATCGGCGAAATCCCGATCGTCTACAATGTCTGCAACTTTGCGAAGCCGGCCGACGGCAAGCCGGCGCTGCTCTCGATTGACGACGCGCGCACGCTGTTCCATGAATTCGGCCATGCCCTCCACGGCATGCTCTCCAACGTCACCTACCCGTCCGTCTCCGGCACCGGCGTTTCGCGTGATTTCGTCGAGCTGCCTTCGCAGCTCTACGAGCACTGGCTGACGGTGCCGGATATCCTCAGGACCTATGCGGTGCACTATCAGACCGGCGAGCCCATGCCGCAGGCCCTGCTCGACAAGGTGCTGGCGGCGAGAACCTTCAATTCCGGCTTCGCAACCGTCGAATTCACCTCCTCGGCGCTGGTTGACATGGCCTATCACACGGCGGAAACGCTCCCCGAGCCGATGGCGCTGGAAGCGGCGACGCTGGAAAGGATCGGCATGCCGAAGTCGATTGTCATGCGCCATCGCAGCCCGCATTTTCTGCACGTCTTTTCCGGCGATGGTTATTCCGCCGGCTACTATTCCTACATGTGGTCGGAGGTGCTCGACGCCGACGCCTTCGCCGCCTTCGAGGAAACCGGGAATCCGTTCGATCCGCAGACCGCGCAGAAGCTCAAGGACAACATCTATTCGGTCGGCGGCGCCATTGATCCGGAGGATGCCTACAAGGCTTTCCGCGGTAAGCTGCCGGATCCGGACGCGATGCTGAAGAAGAAGGGGCTGGCGGCTGTAGCGCCGCCCTCGCCCGCCACTTAGATCACGATGATTTAGGTCGAATCGACCTAAATCATAAACGTGATCGATTCTAATGAGTTAGAGAGCGGGATGCGGGCGGAGAACCCTCGGACTTTCCTCGTCCCGCTCTAGTCCGCCTGCTCGACGCCGAGGACGGCGAGAAAATTGCGCATCCGCGCCACTGCCAACTCCGGCTTGTCGAGCACATTGGCGCGGTCAGCCAGCCGGAAGATGTCAGCATAGTGCAAGAGCCCGCGGGCGGACTGCAGGCCGGCCGGCAGGGTGAAATGGCGCTGGTGGCCGTTCAGCCAGGCGAGGAAGACGACGCCGGCCTTGTAGTATTGCGTCGGCGCCTCGAAGATCTTGCGCGACAAGGGCACCGTCGGCTCGATCACACTGCGGAAGGTGGTGAGATCGCCGTCTGCCAGGGCGGCAAGCGCCTTTGAAGCCGAGGGCGCCACGGCGTCGAAGATGCCGAGCAGCGCATGGCTGTATTTCTGGCCGTCCCCCTCGATCAGTTCCGCATAGTTGAAATCGTCGCCGGTGAAGCAGAGCACGCCTTCTGGAAGGCCGTTGCGCAGCGCCACTTCCTTGGCGTTGTCGAGCAACGATATCTTGATGCCTTCGACCTTGGCGCTGTTCTCGGAGATGATCGACAGTACCGTTTCCAGCGCTTCCTCGAAATTCTCCGATCCCCAGTATCCCCTTAGCTGTGGGTCGAACATGTCGCCAAGCCAGTGAAGCACCACCTTGTCCTTGGCCTGGCGCAGGATATGGCCGTAGACACGGCGGTAGTCGTCGGTCGATCGTGCAATGCGGGCGAGAGCGCGGCTCGCCATCATGATCGCCCGGCCGCCCTCACCCTCGACGAATCCGATCTGCTCCTCATAGGCGGCGATGACGTCCTCGATCGAGCGCGCCGCGTCCGGAGAAAGATGGTCGGTGCCGGCGCCGCAGGCGAGATCGGCGCCCGCAACACTCTTCGCCTCGGCAAGCGAACGGCGGATCAGCTCCTGCGCGTCGGCCCAAGCAAGCCCCATGCCGCGCTGGGCAGTGTCCATCGCCTCGGCGATGCGGAAGCCGAGGCTCCAGAGGTGATGGCGAAAGGCCATCGTCGCTTCCCAGTCGATTGCCGGCCTTCCCCAAGGATCGCTGTCACGCAGCGGATCGGAAACGACATGCGCGGCCGCATAGGCGATGCGGTTGAAAGTCGGGACACTCGTGGGCCGGGCGATCGGCGTCCCCTGGAGCCGGTAGGTTTCTAGCGAGCCGTCTTGGCGCGGCAGGAGCAGGCTGGTCATGAGCGTGAATCCTCCTCAGGTTTGCGCCATGGAATAATTTAGAACGTTCCAAATATCAAGTTCGAAAATCAGCCACCGCATCTGATTGCGATCGTTTTAGATCCCGTCAAAGGCCGGCGCCTTTCATGTGGAAGGGTCGTCATGCTACCTAAGTGTCGAAAAAACAAGCGTATTTTCCGTTTAGCGTCGCGCTGACTGGTTCCCCAGAGCCAAGTACAGGGCCGTAAAAATGTGAACAAAAGCCTCTTGACGAAATTGGAACGTTCCAATTATTAAGTGGGAGAGAGATGAAATGCAGGTCGGGAGGATATTGATGGCAAAGGAGCGGGTGACGGTTATCGACATTGCGCGCGCCGCTGGCGTGTCGAAGTCGACCGTGTCGCTCGTCCTGCAGGGCAGCTCGCTGGTCAACGAGGCGACGCGGGCCAAGGTGAACGCGGTGATCCGCGAGCTCGGCTATGTCTACAATCGCAGCGCCGCCAACCTGCGCCAGGCGACATCGAAGATCATCGGCATCGTCGTTAACGACCTGACCAACAGCTTCTTCGCGGAACTCGCCGTCGGCGTCGATGCCGTGGTGCAGTCCGCGGGTTTCGTGCAGTTCCTTGCCAACACCGGCGAGAAGAGCGAGCGCCAGCGCGAGGTCATCGCGTCGATGCGCGAGCATGGCGTGTCAGGGCTCATCATCTCGCCGGCGCGCGGAACGGAAGCCGCCGATCTCGCGCCGCTCGTCGAGAGCGGCATTCCCGTGGTGCTCGTCGTGCGCGACATCGCCGGCGCGGGCGTTTCATCGCTGATCTCGGACAATCGCGCCGGGGCGCTGGCGGCGGTCCGCCACCTGATCGCGCGCGGCCATCGCCGCATCGCCTTTCTGGGCGGCTTTGCCGATACCGCGGTCTTCGAGGCGCGCGTGCGCGGCTATCGCGATGCGCTCCGCGAGGCGGGCCTTAACGCGGGAGATGACCTTGTGATCGGCTCCGCGCCGTCGCGCGCCGGCGGCGTGACTGCGATCGAACAGGCAATGATGCTGGAGGAGCGGGCGACCGCGGCGCTCTGCTTCAACGATGCCGTCGCCTTCGGGGTCTGCGACGGGCTCAGGGCGCGGCGGCTGGAGCCGGGCGCGGATTTTGCCGTGATCGGCTTCGACGACGTCATCGAGGCGAAGACGGCGGTGCCTGCGCTCACCACGGTCTCGGTCGATCCGCAGGGCATGGGCGAGCGTGCTGCGGAATTGCTCTTGAAGCAGATCAAGGCGGGCCGGGCGGAGCCGGAGGCAATTGTCAGTCCGGTGCGGCTCGTCGTTCGCCAGAGCTGCGGTGCAGCGATCGAACGAAGATTGAAGGAGGTTTCGTCATGATTCGCTGGGGATTGATCGGTGCGAGCACGATCGCGCACGAATGGGTAATCGGCGCCATCCGCGCCGCGGGCGGAGAGGCTGTTTCGGTGATGAGCTCCAGCGAGGAGCGCGGCCAGGCCTATGCTGCGGAAAACGGCATCGCCACGGCCGTCACCAGCGTCGCGGATCTTGTCGGCGATCCGGACGTCGATGCGGTCTATATCTCCACCACCAACGAACTGCATCACGACCAGGCGCTGGCGGCAATCCGTGCCGGCAAGCACGTGCTCTGCGAGAAGCCGCTGGCGATGAACCTCAATGACGCCTGCGAAATGGTGCTCACCGCATGCGAGGCCGGTGTCGTGCTCGGTACGAACCACCACTTGCGCAATGCCGCGACCCATCGCGCCATGCGCGACGCAATCGCCGCTGGCAGGATTGGTCGGCCGATCGCCGCACGTGTCTTTCATGCCGTCTATCTGCCGCCGCATCTTCAGGGCTGGCGGCTCGACAGGCCGGAAGCGGGCGGCGGCGTCATCCTCGACATCACCGTGCATGACGCCGACACGCTGCGCTTCATCTTGAACGACGACCCGATTGAGGCCGTGGCGATCAGCCACAGTGCCGGCATGGGCAAGGAGGGGCTGGAAGACGGCGTGATGGGGGTCCTACGCTTCCGTTCAGGCGTCATCGCCCAGTTCCACGATGCTTTCACGACGAAATATGCCGAGACCGGTCTTGAAGTGCATGGCACCGAAGGCTCGCTGATCGGCCGCAACGTGATGACGCAGCGGCCGGTCGGCACCGTCTTGCTGCGCAACGAAGAGGGCGAAAGCGAACTGCCGCTCGACCACAGCAATCTCTACGAAACGGCGCTTTCCGCTTTCCATGCGGCAATCGAAGGCAAGGGCGCCCCCACCGCCACCGGCGAAGACGGCGTTTGGTCGCTGGCGACCGGCCTTGCAGTGCTCAAGGCGGCGGCGACTGGCACGGCCGCGGCAATCGAAACGGGACTTTGAACTCCATGAACAAGCATATTTCCCCGGCGGAAGCGGCAGCCCTGATACCCGACGGCGCGGTCGTGTCGGTCTCCTCCTCCAGCGGTCTCGGATGCCCGGACTTGATGCTGAAGGCGATCGGCGAGCGTTTCGATGCGACCGGCCACCCGCGTGGCCTGACGACACTGCATCCGATCGCGGCCGGCGACATGAGCGGGATCAAGGGCGTCGACTATATCGCCAAGAAGGGCTTGCTGAAGAAGATCATCGGCGGATCCTATCCTTCCGGCCCGTCGAGCGCCGAGCCGCCGCTGATCTGGCAGATGATCGGGGCCAACGAAGTGGCGGCCTACAACATTCCTTCCGGCATTCTCTTCGACATGCATCGCGAGGCGGCGGCGAAACGCCCGGGGGTCATGACCAAGGTCGGGCTCGACACCTTCGTCGATCCCTCGCGCGAAGGCTGCGCCATGAACGCGTCCGCCGCGGCCGAGCCGGTGGTGAAGAAGATCGCCTTCGAGGGCGAGGAATGGCTCTATTTCAAGGCGATCGCGCCTCAGGTGGCGATCATCCGGGCGACGACCGCCGACGAGCGCGGCAATCTTACCTACGAACACGAGGGCGCCTATCTCGGCGGGCTCGATCAGGCGCTCGCCGCCCGCAACAACGGCGGCATCGTCATTGCCCAGGTCAAGCGCATCACCAAGGAAGGCTCGCTTAAGCCCCATGACGTGCGCGTGCCGGGCGTGCTCGTCGACTATGTGGTGGTCGACCCGGACCAGAAGCAGACGACGCAGACGCATTACGATCCCGCCATCTCCGGCGAGATCTTCCGCCCGCTCGACAGCTTTCGCGTTCCCGAATTCAGCATCCAGAAGGTGATCGCCCGCCGCGTCGCGCAGGAGCTCGAAACGGGGAGTGCGGTCAATCTCGGCTTCGGCATTTCTGCCAATGTACCGCGGATCCTGCTGGAAGAAGGCCTGCACGGCGCGGTCACCTGGGTGATCGAGCAGGGGGCGGTCGGCGGCGTGCCGCTCCTCGACTTCGCCTTCGGCTGCGCGTCGAATGCCGACGCCTTCATGCCGTCGCCCTACCAGTTCACCTATTTCCAGGGCGCCGGCTTCGATGCCTCGCTGCTTTCCTTCCTGGAAATCGACCGCACCGGCTCGGTCAACGTGTCGAAGCTCAGCTTCCGGCCGCATGTGACGGCGGGCGCCGGCGGTTTTGTCGACATCACCGCGCGGGCGAGAAAGATCGTCTTCTCGGGCATGTTCAATGCCGGCGCGAAACTCTCGGTCGCCGACGGTAAGCTTGTCATCGAAAGGGAAGGCAAGCTTAAGAAACTCGTCAATGCGGTCGAACACGTCACCTTCTCCGGCCGCCGGGCGGTCGAACAGGGGCAGGATGTCACCTATGTGACCGAGCGCTGCGTGCTGAAGCTGACGCCGGAAGGCGTCGTGCTCACCGAAATCGCGCCCGGCGCGGACCTCAAAGAACATATCCTCGACCAATCCGAATTTCCGCTGATCGTGTCCGACCGGCTGAAGCAGATGGATAGCGTGCTATTCAACGAGGCGCCGCTCGGTCTGACGCTGCCGGCGAAGGCTGCGCGGAAAATTGCGGGAGGCGCGCATGGCTGACGAGCGCATTCGGATTGAGGTCGAAGGCGCGGTCGCCATCATGACCGTGTCGAGGCCCGAAAAGCTCAATGCCTTCGACATCGATATGCTGAAGGCGCTCGCTGCCGCCTGCGACGCGGTCGAGGTGAAACGTGCTGTGCGCGTCGTGATCCTGACCGGGGAGGGCAAGGCCTTTTCCGCCGGCGGCGATATCAAGGCCTGGGGTGGCATGGATGCCGCCGAATTCGGCCATGATTGGGTGCGCTTCGGCCACCGCGTCTTCGAGCGACTGGCGACGCTCCGCATGCCGGTGATTGCGGCGCTCAACGGTCATGCGCTCGGTGGCGGGCTGGAACTGGCGGCGGCCGCGGATATCCGCATCGCTGAACGCCAGGTGAAGATCGGCCTCCCCGAAACGAGCCTCGGCATGGTGCCGGGCTGGTCCGGCACGCAGCGCCTGGTCTCCCGCTTCGGCGCACAGATCGTGCGCCGCATGGTGCTCGGCGGCGAAATGTTCTCCGCGGAGGAGGCGAGGGCGGAGGGGCTGGTTGATGCCGTGGTCGAGACAGGCACCGTCATGCAGGCATCGCGGGACTATGCCGCGCGCATCGCAAGCCGCGGACCGGCGGCGCTCGAAATATCGAAACTGATGATCGCCTCGGCGAATGGCGAGGACAAGGGCGCTGCGGTCGAGGCGCTGGGGTCGATCCTTGTCGCCAAGACCGGCGATCTCAAGGAGGGCGTCGCGGCCTTCAGCGAAAAGCGCGAAGCGCGCTTCAAGGGAGAATGGTGATGACGGTTCTGGTGAAACCCAAGGCGCTCGGCGATTACAAGGTTCGCGAATTCCGGATGCTGATCGACGGCAAGTGGGTTGATGGCGCGGAAGGCAGCACGATCGAGCGGGTTGCGCCCGGCCATGGCGTCACCGTCAGCCGCTACCAGGCGGCGAAGAAGATCGATGCCGAACGCGCGATCGCTGCGGCAAGGCGTGCCTTCGATGACGGCCCGTGGCCACGCATGACCGCGTCGGAGCGGTCACTCGTCCTGCTGCGCGCCGCCGACATGATCGCCGCCCGCGCCGATGAGCTCGCCTTTCTCGATGCGATCGAATCGGGCAAGCCGATCAGCCAGGCGAAGGGCGAATTGGCAGGAGCGGCCGATATCTGGCGCTACGCCGCAGCACTCGCTCGCGATCTTTCCGGCGAAAGCTACAATACGCTCGGCGACGGCACGCTCGGCGTCGTGCTGCGCGAGGCGATCGGCGTCGTCTCGATCATCACGCCCTGGAACTTCCCCTTCCTGATCGTCAGCCAGAAGCTGCCCTTCGCGCTTGCCGCCGGCTGCACGACGGTGGTGAAACCGTCCGAGCTCACCTCGGGCTCGACGCTCGTTCTCGGTGAAATTCTTGAGGCGGCGGGTGTTCCGGCGGGTGTCGTCAATATCATCGTCGGCACGGGACCGGAGGCCGGTGCGCCGCTGACGAGCCATCCAGACGTCGACATGGTCTCGTTCACCGGTTCGACGGGTGTCGGCCGGCTGACCATGGCGAACGCCGCCCAGACTCTGAAGAAGGTCTCGCTGGAACTCGGCGGCAAGAACCCGCAGATCGTCTTCCCCGACGCCAATCTCGACGAGTTCATCGATGCCGCCGTCTTCGGCGCCTATTTCAATGCCGGCGAATGCTGCAATGCTGGCTCCCGGCTGATCCTCCATCGCGATATCGCCGACGAGGTGACGGCGCGCATCGCCAGCCTCTCGGCCAAGGTGAAGGTCGGCGATCCCCTTGACCCCGAAACGCAGGTTGGGGCGATCATCACGCCGCAGCACCTCGAAAAGATCGCCGGCTATGTTTCTTCGGCTTCCAGCGATGGCGCGACTGTCGCCCATGGCGGTGCGGCGCTCGACCTCGGCATGGGGCAGTTCATGGCGCCGACCATTCTCTCTGCCGTCAGGCCGGAAATGGCGGTCGCCCGCGAAGAGGTCTTCGGCCCGGTTCTGTCCGTCCTCACCTTCGAGACGACGGAAGAGGCGATCAAGATCGCCAACTCCATCGACTACGGACTTTCGGCCGGCGTCTGGAGCCGCGATTTCGACACCTGCCTCACGATCGGACGGCGCGTGCGCGCCGGCACGATCTGGATGAACACCTTCATGGACGGCGCCTCGGAACTGCCCTTCGGCGGCTACCGGCAGTCCGGCCTTGGCCGTGAACTCGGACGTCACGCGGTCGAGGATTACACCGAAACCAAGACGCTCAACATGCATATCGGCCAGCGCACCAACTGGTGGATGCCGCGCTGAAGCCGGATTGGGAGGAGAGCTGACATGCGGACACGGACGGCAAGCGCGAAGTGGAGCGGGAGGCGATTTTCGCACTCCCGTGCGCGCCGGCCTGTCGCGCCGGGTTCAGTCAGCCACGCTCGCCGGTTGCGTCTCGAAGGGAAGCTCGGGGCTCAGCAGCAACTGCAGTTCGTTGACGTCGGTGCTGCCGGCAATGCGGCGCAGCAGGATGCGGCCCATATGCTCGCCGGTTGCGGTCAGGTCTTCGTAGATCGTGTCGACCCGTGGCTGGATCGCGCTCAAAAGCTGCGACGTCTGCTTGGCGACGATGTCGTATTCGAGCCCAAGCGTCAGGCCGCAGTCGGTCATGCCGGTAATCGTCGCAAGCGCGCAGACCTCGCCGCCGCAGGCAAAACCGTCCGGCGGGTCCTTCTCGGCGTAGCGCCGGCGGATGCGGTCGCGGATCGCGCCCGCCGGGCTGTCGAGGTCGATGTCGGAAAGGATCTCATAGGCGCAGCCGGCCTCGCGCACTGCGGTCATGAAGCCGTGCTGGATATGGCCGGCGAAGGTGTAGCCGGCGGGTCCGCTGATCAGCGCCAGCCTGCGCCGTCCCTTGGCGATCAGCCGGCGCGTCGCTTCGTAGGCGAAGGTGAAATTGTCGTAGTCGACGAAGGGATGCGGCGTCGCGAGTTCGGTGCGGCCGTGCGTGACGAAAGGGAAGCCGTTTTCGGAGAGCAGCATGACGCGGGCATCGAGCGGCTCCGTACGCGAGAAGATCAAGCCGTCCGCCATGCTGTTGCGAATGATGTAGTTGATCGCATCGATGTTCGCCGAATTCAGGAAATTCGGCATGACGATCAGGTGATACGACGTGCCCTGCAGCGCCTTGGCGATGCCGGCCATGACGGAGGTTCCGTATCCGAGTATTTCCTCATGGGGCTCGAGCAGGACCGCAATGACGTTGGTGCGGCCGGTTTTCAAGCGTTGGGCCGCACGGTCCGGCGAGTAGCCGATATCGAGCGCCACCTGGCGAACGCGGTTGCGCGTCTCGATGGAGATTTGCGGGGCGTTGGCGAGCGCCCGCGACACCGTCGTGACGGCAAGGCCGGTAATGTCCGCTATGGTGCGCAGGGTCGGCTTGCCGCGGCCTTTTGCCGGGCCGTTGCCGGAACTGACGGGTTTGGAGCGAGCGGCCAAGGGTTCCTTCCTGCGAACGATCAAGAGCGGCTTTGTAACGTGACGCGAACCATTAGGCAATCGTATGATGAAAACGTTTTAAATGGATAGAAGGAGCCGGATTTGTTGCGTTGCACCATGTCGGTGTTGCCGTATAATCCAGCAAATTCAGTTGGTTTGGCTGGCAAAGCATCAGAAAGGGCTTGTGCGCTTGACTTGGCTGTATTTGTAACGTTTTAAATTGGCCGGGCGGCGCATGCCGCAGGCCCATTGCCGTCCGGGGAGAACGGGCGGCATCGAATAAAGCGGGAGGAGATTCCGCTTCGGTAACTTGCAAACGGGAGGATAACGATGCGCAAGTTGATGACGACGACGGCTGTTGCAGCACTGATGTTGGCGGCGACGGCCGTGCGCGCAGCAGAGAACGTGGAAGTGTTGCACTGGTGGACGTCCGGCGGCGAGGCTGCGGCACTCGACGTTCTGAAAAAGGACCTGGAAGGCAAGGGCATCGGCTGGACCGACATGCCGGTCGCCGGCGGCGGCGGCACGGAAGCCATGACCGTGCTTCGCGCCCGCGTCACCGCCGGTAACGCTCCGACGGCGGTGCAGATGCTTGGCTTCGACATTCTCGACTGGGCCAAGGAAGGCGCGCTCGGCAACCTCGACGACATCGCCGGCAAGGAAGGCTGGGACAAGGTCGTTCCGTCCGCGCTGCAGCAATTCTCGAAGTATGACGGCCACTGGATCGCCGCACCGGTCAACGTCCATTCGACGAACTGGGTCTGGATCAACAAGGCCGCCCTCGACAAGGCCGGCGGCAAGGAGCCGACGAACTGGGATGAGCTGATCGCCCTGCTCGACAAGTTCAAGGAGCAGGGCATCACGCCGGTCGCTCATGGTGGCCAGCCCTGGCAGGATGCGACGATCTTCGATGCCGTCGTGCTCTCGCTCGGCAACGACTTCTACAAGCAGGCCTTCATCGACCTCGATCCGGCAGCGCTCGGTAGCGACAAGATGAAGGAAGCCTTCGACCGCATGACGAAGCTCCGCTCCTATGTCGACGATAACTTCTCCGGCCGCGACTGGAATCTTGCTTCGGCCATGGTCATCGAGAACAAGGCCGGCCTGCAGTTCATGGGCGACTGGGCGAAGGGCGAATTCCTGAAGGCGAAGAAGGTGCCGGGCACCGATTTCGTCTGCATCCGTTTCCCGGGAACTCAAGGGTCCGTCACCTTCAACTCCGACCAGTTCGCGATGTTCAAGGTCTCGGATGACAAGGTTCCGGCCCAGCTGCAGATGGCTTCCGCCATCGAAAGCCCGACCTTCCAGTCGGCCTTCAACGTCGTCAAGGGATCCGTTCCGGCCCGTACCGACGTTCCGGACACCGACTTCGACGCCTGCGGCAAGAAGGGGATCAAGGACCTCGCCGAAGCAAACGCCAACGGCACGCTCTACGGCTCCATGGCCCACGGCCATGCCAATCCGGCCGCCGTCAAGAACGCGATCTACGACGTCGTGACCCGCCAGTTCAACGGCGAGCTCAGCTCGGAAGACGCGGTGAAGGAACTTGCCGCTGCGGTCGAGGCCGCGAAGTAAGCGACGCAAGGAGGGATTGCCCCTCATCCGCCTGCCGGCACCTTCTCCCCGCTCGCGGGGAGAAGGGACTAGGCGGCGAGCTCTAGCGTTCCCTGTCCCTTTGGGATCGGAGGCAAGCTGCGGCACCTTCGTCCCCTCTCCCCGCTGGCGAGGAGAGCGCTAGGGTGAGGGACAGATCCGCAGCACGAACGAAACGATACGGTGGTAACAAACATGGATAGCCGCACCCGGCTGCAGGAGCTTTTGCCCAAGCTCGTGCTCGCCCCCAGCTTTCTCATCGTCCTGGTGTTCGTCTATGGCTTCATAGCCTATACCGGTTTCCTGTCGATGACGGACAGCAAGATGCTGCCGTCCTACAATTTCGTCGGCCTGTTGAATTACAGCCGGCTCTGGGCGCTGCCGCACTGGTGGCGGGCGGTCAGCAACCTGGCGATCTTCGCGTCGCTCTACATCGTCATCTGCTCGGTGCTCGGCCTCGCGCTCGCCATCCTGCTCGACCAGAAGATCAGGGCGGAAGGGTTTCTTCGGCCGATCTACCTCTATCCGATGGCGCTTTCCTTCATCGTCACGGGAACGGCCTGGAAATGGTTCCTCGATCCCGGCATCGGGCTTGAGAACACGATGCATCTCTGGGGCTGGGAGAGCTTTTCCTTCAACTGGATCAAGGACCGCAACTACGCGATCTACTGCGTCGTCATCGCCGCGGTCTGGCAATCGACCGGCTTCATCATGGCGATGTTCCTCGCTGGCCTCCGCGGCGTCGACAATGAGATCATCAAGGCGGCGCAGATCGATGGGGCTGCGACCATGACCATCTATCGCCGGATCATCATTCCCCTGATGCGGCCCGTCTTCCTCTCAGCCTTCGTCGTTCTCGCGCATCTCGCGATCAAGGCCTATGACCTGATCGTCGCGCTGACGGGCGGCGGGCCGGGACAGGCGACCGAGCTACCGGCGACCTTCATGTATTCCTACACGTTTACCCGCAACCAGATGGGCATCGGCGCATCCTCGGCGATCATCATGCTGGTCATGATCTTCTCGATCATCATTCCTTACCTCTATTCCGAAATCCGGGGAGGAAAACGCTGATGCGCGCCCCCAGCCCAGACAATGTCATCTCGCACAACCGTCTCACACGGGCGTTGATCTACACAGCGCTCATCGTCTTCGCGCTCTATTCTCTGCTGCCGCTCTACGTGATGGTGGTGAATTCCCTGAAGCCGCTCGACGAGATCCGCCAGGGCGGCATGCTGAACCTGCCGCAGACCTGGACGGTCGAGCCCTGGCTTTCGGCCTGGTCGACGGCGCAGATCGGCGTCCAGCCGACGGGCCTTCGCCCCTTCTTCATCAACTCGATCCTGATGGTGGTTCCGGCCGTCGCGATCTCGACGATCGTCGGTGCGCTCAACGGTTACGTCCTGACAAAATGGCGCTTCCCGGGTGCCAACATCTTCTTCGGCATGCTGCTGCTCTCCTGCTTCATCCCGTTCCAGATCGTGCTGATCCCGATGGCGCGCATCCTCGGCGTCCTCGGCCTCGCAGGGTCGATCTGGGGACTGATCCTCGTGCATGTGGTCTATGGCATCGGCTTCACGACGCTCTATTTCCGCAACTACTACGAGGCCTTCCCGACCGAACTGGTGCGCGCAGCGCAGATCGACGGCGCCGGCTTCTTCCAGATCTTCCGGCGGATCATGCTGCCGTCCTCCGGTCCGATCATCGTCGTGTCGGTCATCTGGCAGTTCACCAATATCTGGAACGACTTCCTGTTCGGCGCCTCGTTCTCGGGTCCGTTCTCGACGCCGATGACGGTCGCGCTCAACAACCTCGTGAGCTCGTCGACAGGCGTCAAGGAATACAACGTTCACTTCGCGGGCGCGATTCTCGCCGCCCTGCCAACGCTCATCGTCTACATCGTGTCCGGCCGCTACTTCGTTCGCGGGCTGATGTCCGGTGCCGTGAAAGGATAAGCTCATGTCATTCTTGAAAATCAGCAACCTGCGCAAGTCCTACGGCTCACTGGAGATTCTCAAGGACATCAATATCGAGATCGAAAGGGGCGGGTTTCTCGTGCTCGTCGGCCCGTCTGGCTGCGGCAAGTCGACCCTCCTGAACACGATCGCGGGTCTGGAACCGATTACCGCGGGCGACATCGCCATCAACGGCCGGTCGGTCTCGGGGCTGCACCCATCGAAGCGCGACATCGCCATGGTGTTCCAGTCCTACGCGCTCTATCCGAACATGACGGTTGCCGGAAACATCGCCTTCGGCATGGAGATCCGCGGCGTGCCGAAGGAGGAGCGCGAGAAGGCGATCAAGCAGGTTGCCGACATGCTGCAGATCGGCCACCTGCTCGACCGCAAACCGAGCCAGCTCTCGGGCGGCCAGCGCCAGCGCGTTGCCATGGGCCGCGCGC
>NZ_CP121659.1:3072500-3180000 GCF_029714365.1 Sinorhizobium terangae | reverse complement strand
AGGACCGTGTCGAACACGTCGATGGCATCTGATCGGCCCGGTTGTAAAAGGTAACCGGGCTTTTGGGCCGGGCATTCTTAACGAGTGCTTGGGACTGACTGGTTCGGCGCACTGCAAGGTGTCCGGATAGTCAGGTTTGGCTGCCCTACGAGGCGACAAGCCGAGTGGGTAAGCTTAGCCAAACCCAATAAGGATGAGCATTGGCAATGAGAACGATCAAGTGTCAAAAGGGCATTTGGTGGATGCCTTGGCATGCACAGGCGATGAAGGACGTGATACGCTGCGATAAGCCGTGGGGAGCTGCGAATGAGCTTTGATCCATGGATCTCCGAATGGGGCAACCCACCTTAAATGCTTGGAAAATCATTTTGGTTGTCGTTTGGCTGAACGAAGCGAAGCTTCGCAAGGCCAGAGGCCGTCGCGCATCGTTGCGCGCCCTAACGGAGCGTCAGCTCCGAAGGAGCGGTACGACGCGTGAGTGAGAACCAAAATGGTTTCCAAGCATTGTTGAAAGGTATCTTATTCTGAATACATAGGGATAAGAAGCGAACGCAGGGAACTGAAACATCTAAGTACCTGCAGGAAAGGACATCAACCGAGACTCCGCAAGTAGTGGCGAGCGAACGCGGACCAGGCCAGTGGCAATGAGGAATGAAGTGGAACGATTTGGAAAGGTCGGCCGTAGAGGGTGATAGCCCCTTACACGTAGAACACTCATTGTCCTTGAGTAAGGCGGGACACGAGAAATCCTGTCTGAACATGGGGAGACCACTCTCCAAGCCTAAGTACTCGTGCATGACCGATAGCGAACAAGTACCGTGAGGGAAAGGTGAAAAGCACCCCGACAAGGGGAGTGAAATAGAACCTGAAACCGGATGCCTACAAACAGTCGGAGCCCGCAAGGGTGACGGCGTACCTTTTGTATAATGGGTCAACGACTTAGTGTGACGAGCAAGCTTAAGCCGATAGGTGAAGGCGCAGCGAAAGCGAGTCTGAACAGGGCGTTCAGTTCGTCGCATTAGACCCGAAACCGAGTGATCTAGCCATGAGCAGGTTGAAGGTTGGGTAACACCAACTGGAGGACCGAACCCGCATCTGTTGCAATAGATTGGGATGACTTGTGGCTAGGGGTGAAAGGCCAATCAAACTCGGAAATAGCTGGTTCTCCGCGAAATCTATTTAGGTAGAGCGTCGACCGAATACCCCCGGGGGTAGAGCACTGGATGGGCTATGGGGACTCACCGTCTTACTGATCCTAACCAAACTCCGAATACCGGGGAGTACTAGTCGGCAGACACACGGCGGGTGCTAACGTCCGTCGTGAAAAGGGCAACAACCCTGACCTCCAGCTAAGGTCCCCAAGTCATGGCTAAGTGGGAAAGGATGTGAGGATCCCAAAACAACCAGGATGTTGGCTTAGAAGCAGCCATCATTTAAAGAAAGCGTAACAGCTCACTGGTCTAAATAAGGGTCTTTGCGCCGAAAATGTAACGGGGCTAAAGCCATGCACCGAAGCTGAGGATGTGCCGCAAGGCACGTGGTAGCGGAGCGTTCCGTAAGCCTGTGAAGGGATACCCGTGAGGGGTCCTGGAGGTATCGGAAGTGCGAATGTTGACATGAGTAACGATAAAGAGGGTGAGAGACCCTCTCGCCGAAAGACCAAGGGTTCCTGCTTAAAGTTAATCTGAGCAGGGTTAGCCGGCCCCTAAGACGAGGCGGACACGCGTAGTCGATGGGAACCACGTTAATATTCGTGGGCCTGGTGGTAGTGACGGATCGCTTAACTTGTCTGGACTTATTGGATTGTCCAGGCCTGGACGCGGTCCCGGGAAATAGCTCCACCGTATAGACCGTACCCGAAACCGACACAGGTGGTCAGGTAGAGTATACCAAGGCGCTTGAGAGAACTGCGTTGAAGGAACTCGGCAAATTGCACGCGTAACTTCGGAAGAAGCGTGACCCTTTTGTACGCAAGTATGATGGGGTGGCACAGACCAGGGGGTAGCGACTGTTTATCAAAAACACAGGGCTCTGCGAAGTCGCAAGACGACGTATAGGGTCTGACGCCTGCCCGGTGCTGGAAGGTTAAGAGGAGGGGTGCAAGCTCTGAATCGAAGCCCCAGTAAACGGCGGCCGTAACTATAACGGTCCTAAGGTAGCGAAATTCCTTGTCGGGTAAGTTCCGACCTGCACGAATGGCGTAACGACTTCCCCGCTGTCTCCAACGCAGACTCAGTGAAATTGAATTCCCCGTGAAGATGCGGGGTTCCTGCGGTCAGACGGAAAGACCCCGTGCACCTTTACTATAGCTTTACACTGGCATTCGTGTCGGCATGTGTAGGATAGGTGGTAGGCTTTGAAGCAGGGACGCCAGTTCCTGTGGAGCCGTCCTTGAAATACCACCCTTATCGTCATGGATGTCTAACCGCGGTCCGTCATCCGGATCCGGGACAGTGTATGGTGGGTAGTTTGACTGGGGCGGTCGCCTCCGAAAGAGTAACGGAGGCGCGCGATGGTGGGCTCAGAGCGGTCGGAAATCGCTCGTCGAGTGCAATGGCATAAGCCCGCCTGACTGCGAGACTGACAAGTCGAGCAGAGACGAAAGTCGGTCATAGTGATCCGGTGGTCCCGCGTGGAAGGGCCATCGCTCAACGGATAAAAGGTACGCCGGGGATAACAGGCTGATGACCCCCAAGAGTCCATATCGACGGGGTTGTTTGGCACCTCGATGTCGGCTCATCGCATCCTGGGGCTGGAGCAGGTCCCAAGGGTTTGGCTGTTCGCCAATTAAAGCGGTACGTGAGCTGGGTTCAGAACGTCGTGAGACAGTTCGGTCCCTATCTGCCGTGGGTGTAGGAATATTGACAGGATCTGTCCCTAGTACGAGAGGACCGGGATGGACATATCTCTGGTGGACCTGTTGTCCTGCCAAGGGCATAGCAGGGTAGCTATATATGGAAGGGATAACCGCTGAAGGCATCTAAGCGGGAAACCCACCTGAAAACGAGTATTCCCTTGAGAACCGTGGAAGACGACCACGTTGATAGGCCGGGTGTGGAAGTGCGGCAACGCATGAAGCTTACCGGTACTAATCGTTCGATCGGCTTGATCGTTCCCATTGCTTATGCTCATCATGGATGCGCATCGCAATTCTTTGTCCTCACGCTGTCGGCCTTCGGCCGACGCTGCGGACGGCGCGCCAGACGACTGGCGGCTCGGCTCTGCCGGCTGCTGGAGTTGTTCGGATAAGACGCATGACGTGTTCAAAACGAAGCAATCGCTTCACCAGCTTCTCGACAATTTGCTCCCCTCCGGGGAGCAACGCTTGCGCTTTGCCGACCTGGTGGTTCTGGCGGGGTGGCTGCACCCGTTCCCATTCCGAACACGGCCGTGAAACGCCCCAGCGCCGATGGTACTTCGTCTTAAGACGCGGGAGAGTAGGTCGCTGCCAGGTCTGCAAATCGCAAGATAAAACATCTTCTCTCACAAACGCCGGCAAACGGCGAAAACAACACAAAACAAAAACGAAAGTTGACGCGGGGTGGAGCAGCCCGGTAGCTCGTCAGGCTCATAACCTGAAGGCCGCAGGTTCAAATCCTGCCCCCGCAACCAACAAAAACCCCCGGTGCCCAAACGCCCCGGGGGTTTTGTCGTTCCCCCGCGCAGTTCGGACCCACTTGTACGATTCTTCGGAGGGCTACAGCGACCATTGCGCGTCCGATTGGATGCGTAGCGCTGTATCGGATCGGGCGATAGCGCGTCTTGCGACAAGGCGCTGGTCTGTGTTCCTCTACAAACCAGCAGCCTTGGATGCGGAGAAGATCTTGGACGAACTCGATTGTGTGGTCGCCGGTGCGGGTGTGATGGGTCTTGCGGTGGCGCGGGCCCTGGCGCTCGCCGGCCGCGAGGTCTTGATCCTCGAGGCGGCCGATGCGATCGGCACGGAGACCTCGTCTCGCAACAGTGAGGTCATTCATGCTGGCATCTACTATCCAGCCGACAGCCTCATGGCCCGTTTCTGCGTCGCCGGCCGCAAAGCTCTCTACGCCTATTGCCGGGAACGCGGCCTGCCGCACTGGAACTGCGGAAAGCTGATCGTCGCCACGTCGGCGGAGGAACTGCAGCGCCTGCCGGAGATTGCGGCCAAGGCTGCGGCAAATGGCGTTGCCGACATCCGCCAGATATCCGCGGCCGAGGCAAGGGAACTGGAGCCCTCACTTTCCACCATCGGCGCCTTGTTGTCCCCGTCCACGGGGATCATCGACTGCCATGCCTACATGCTCTCGCTGCTCGGCGATGCCCAGAATGCCGGCGCGCTTCTTGCGCTGAAAAGCCCTGTCGTCCGCGCCAGGGCTGGCGACGGCCGCATTGAGGTCGACACCGGCGGCGATGACCCGCTTACGTTTCGCTGCAGGCTCTTCGTCAATGCGGCAGGCCTGCATGCTCCGGCACTTGCCAATGCGATCGACGGCCTGCCTCGGCAATTGGTGCCGTCCTCGTATTATGCCAAGGGCACCTATTTCTCTCTGACCGGAAGAACGCCGTTCTCGCGCCTCATCTATCCGGTGCCTGTCAAGGGCGGCCTCGGCATTCACCTGACGCTCGATATGGCCGGGCGCGCCCGATTCGGGCCTGACGTCGAGTGGATCGACCAGATCGATTACCACGTGGATCCGGAAAGGGCGGCGCTCTTTTACCAAGGCGTTCGCCGATATTATCCGGACCTCAAGGACGGGACGCTCGCGCCGGCCTATTCCGGCATCCGGCCGAAGATCGTGCCGCCGGAGATTGCCAACCAGGATTTCTGTATCCAGGGGCCGGACAGACACGGTGTGCCGGGGCTGATCAACCTCTTCGGTATCGAATCGCCGGGGCTTACATCGTCACTGGCGCTCGCCCACCATGTCCGCGACATGGCGCTCCACGCACTGCGCTGATTTTAGTGCATGGGTCCTTAAGGGCAAAGTCAAACTAAGGGCGAAATCATGCAGCAGTTCAGACGCACGGTGCGGTAACAGCCTCATTTTCCCGCAGGCTACGGTCGTTCCCGGTGACCCGGCTGTTTTCCGAAAGGACGCCGAGGAACATGTGGCTCTGGCGATTCTGCAAAGGGAATCGCGTTCTGGACGCATGTTTTTCCAGCCACCGCGCCATGCGCGAGGTGATGGAGGAGGTGTATGCACTCCTGACGCGCCTCGGGATCGCGCAGCTTGCGCGGCGTCGTGTCAGCGAGATCGCCTACGGCCAGCAACGGCTGCTGGAATTGGCTCTGGCCCTTGCGCTGAAGCCGAAAGTGCTCTTGCTGGACGAGCCGGCTGCCGGGGTGCCGCAAAGCGATACCGCGCGGATCGAACGGGCGATCGCCGATCTGCCTTCGGATCTGGCCGCGGGTGAGATCATCTTCGATGGCCTGCCTGGAGATGTTACCAAGGACCACCGTGTCCGCCATGCCTATTTGGGGAGCTATGCCAATGACAGCAGCATCGCTTGAGATTTCGGGCCTCTGTGCCGGTTATGGCCCAACGCGCGTCCTGGAGGACATTTCCTTCTCCGTATCCGCCGGGAAAAGGCTGGGTATACTCGGGCGCAACGGCATGGGCAAATCGACGCTGTTTGCCACCCTTGCAGGCCAGACACGCCGTTATGGCGGCACTATTCAAGTGAACGGTGAGAATATCGAGGGGGCCGACAGCGCCACCCGTGCCCTCAAGGGGCTGGGCTATGTGCCACAGTCGCGTGACGTCTTTCCGACGCTGACGGTGGAGGAGAACCTGTTCGTTGGTCTGAAGACTCGACCGAAATCGGCGATCGAAGAAGCCTATGCAATGTTCCCGCGACTGAAGGAGCGACGCCGGAACCTGGGTTCGCAGCTTTCGGGGGGCGAGCAGCAGATGCTGACGACGGCGCGGACGATTCTGGGGCAGCCTTCGGTGTTGTTGCTGGACGAGCCGTTGGAAGGGCTCGCCCCGGTCATCTGCGAAGAGCTCATGGAAGCTTTCGGCAAGCTGGCTGCTTCCGGGGAGATGACGATTTTGCTCGTCGAGCAGCGAATCCAAAGCGCGTTGGACTTTGCGGATGAGGTGATCATCCTCGAACGCGGCCGGATGGCCTGGTCTGGAACGCCGCAGGAGCTTTCGCAGGACCAGCAGTCGGTAGAAACCCTGCTGGGAGTCGGTGGGCTGCATTAAGCTGTAACTGCCGGTTTTGCCGGCGCTTGCCATGCCATCCAGTGTCGCGTGTATTGTCAGCGACGCTGCGTATATCTATGCGTATATTCTGGCGGGTTGTGAATTAATCATAAGCTTATACGGCAAATACGATTTATCATTTTACACATTATGTATTCTGATGAACTAGTAATTTCCGTAAATGTCCGCTGATCTTGTTTGTGTTCCATGGCAAATATCTGCGGGCAATCCGGATAAAATCTTCGGGCGTGCGGGGTCACGGTCCGCCCGCGTGCCCGGCTCCCCTATCGAGAAGCGTGATTCAAGTCTCGAAATGACAGCGCCGCGCATCCAGTCGGACGCGTGGCACTGTCGTTGTGGAACTTTGAATGGCTGCACGATTTTGTCCCTGAGGTGATTCCGGTTAGGGTAGCATGCCGTAGGTTTCCGAGCGCAGCTTGCGAGGGCGCAAAAGGCTGATCGCGCCGAAGGTGTCGGATCGACTGGCTCGGGCCTATGCGCATTGGCTCATGCCACGAGACGGAGACACAGAATGTCGGATCACCACCATCATCGCGATCATGACCACGAAAATGGAGAGGGCCGGTGGAAGCATGACGGCGTTCGCGTCATCAAGGGCGACCAACTCGATGACAACACGCCCCAGACGCCCGGCATGTACCGGCAGGCGGCCATCAATCACGCCCGTGTGGGCGCTCAGAAGATCTGGGCGGGCACCGTGGCGATCGAACCAAATGCCAAGACCGGCGTGCATCACCACGGTCCGCTTGAAAGCGTGATCTTCGTTGTTCGGGGCAAGGCACGCATGCGGTGGGGCGACAGGCTCGAATATGTGGCGGAGGCCGGACCCGGCGACTTCATCTACGTGCCGCCTTATGTACCGCACCAGGAAATCAATGCGGATCCCGACAACGCGCTGGAATGTGTTCTGGTGCGGTCCGACAACGAGGCCGTGGTTGTCAACATCACCGACGTCGATCCGGTGGAAAAGCCGGAGGAAGTCTATTGGGTCGATCCGATCCACAAGCATCCGGGTTGATCGCTTCCGCTGAAGGATGCGCTATTTCCCGGATCGCTCGCGGCGCAAGAGCGTCACTCCAGCGCCTCCACGAAGCGGATGATATCGCCGACCATCCGGGTATCCCAGAGATCGTTATGGCCGGAGCCGTCGTAGACCAGCATCCGCTTGGGCTCGGAAGCAATGTCAAATAGAGCCTTGCCGGAAGACAGCGGGATGATAGCGTCGCGCCGACCGTGGATAAACAGCTTCGGTTGCCTCACCTGCGCTATTCTTAAATCCGAACGGAAAGGATCCTTGATAAGGAGACTGACCGGAAAAAACGGGTAACGCGCCTCAGCGAGTGACAAGACCGACAGATAGGCCGAAACCAGAACGACTGCGGAAGCCGGTCTTTGCCAGGCGGTATTGACGGCGACGCCGCTTCCGAGCGACTGGCCGAGAACAACGATCTTGCCTTCAGTGCGGCCGGCGAGCCAGTCGAAGGCGGCGAGGCCATCGGTCATGAGCCCGGCCTCGCTCGGGGCGCCGGTTGATCCGGGATAGCCGCGATAGGAGATTGCAAGCAGGCCAATGCCTCGTAAGGCCAGCGCCTGGGCGAGGAAGTCGTAGTTCCCGATCCGGTCGGCATTGCCGAGGAAGAACAGCACCGACGCCTTGCCGGGTTCGGCTTGGCTGTAGGTTGCGTGAAGCGTTTCTCCGTCGGGCGTCCTGATGGAAACGTTTTCCCCCCAACTCGCCTGCTCTGGAGTCGGCATCCAGCTTGCGCCCGGATAGAGGATGGTGCGCTGCGACACATATGTGAGGCCGACCAGCGACAAATAGGCGAAAGCCGCCATCATCGATAACATCAGCAGGAGTTTTGTGGCGGTCACGACAACATCCACCCGCGGCTCGATTAAACATATATCGTACCGGCAAGCTGTCTACAGCGGCGCCGTCTTCTCAAATGAACAAAGGGTGCTGAGGGACGACAGCCGGCGCCGTGGCAAGGTGAGTGTGCCATGCAAGTTCAGGTCCAGACCTATATGGAGGAGGGCGGCGCCGAAAAGCTTCGACGGTTCTGGCTCAACGGCCGGCAGATCGAAGTGACCGAAAGCATCGATCAGTGGCATGGTGCCGACTACCGATATTTCAAGGTCAGGGGCAGCGACGGCAACATCTACATCTTCCATCGCGACGATTTTTCAATGGAGTGGGCGTTGACGATGTATGAGCGCGCCCACTCACGGGGAGGCGGCGATCCGTGACCCCACAATGCCCCCCCCGGACTAAGCTAAGCTCCGACCAGTTCCGACTATCTGGAACATCCGACGGTCGTTATGTCATTCGCCGGACGACCCAGAGCGACCGGCCCGTATGAGCGATTCCAGGCACGAGCCGAAGGCGCGGATTATCCTTCAGCCGCTCGGCCTCAGTGACGTCAATCAGCAGGACCTCATCATCGGTTTCGTTTGCATTCGGCGTAATCCAGCAGCGCTTGTCCTCGCAGCAAAGCCCGGCTTCCGGATTTTCCTGGAGGTACTCAATCGCATATTCAGCGTTCACTTTTCTCGGTCCAGGGTCGACCTTCATTTGCACTTCTCCTCCGTCCGATCGCTTGAGAGCCATGCCTGATTATGCACCCATGCATGTTTTTGAGCACTCAGGAGGCTGGGGCGTATGGTCAATTCCTCGGCTGGCCGAGGAATTGAGGCCGCAGGCGCCGCGGCGATCGGAAGTCTGCTGCGGCGCTGCAGTGTCTTCGGGAGGATGCGTTCAAGCGGCCTTCGCTGCCGGCTTGGCTGCCTTGATGCGGGTCACGCTGCGCCGGCCATCGACGCTGAGCGGCACATCGCCATCAACGGTGGCGCGGCGTACGACCCGGTGCTGGTCGCCATAGTCGTTGACCGCATAGTGCTGCGTGGCGCGGTTGTCCCAAATGGCAACGTCGCCGGCCCTCCAGCGCCAGCGCACGGTGTTTTCCGGGGCAGTCACGTAGGACTGGAACACCTCGTAAAGTTTTGCCGAGTCGCTCTTTGAGAGGCCGACGAGGCGCTGGACGAAATTGCCGAGCAGCAAGGATCTTTCCCCGGTTTCCGGATGGACCCGCACGACCGGATGCTCGGTCTCGTAGATCGTCGATGTGAAGACTTCCTCGAAATGCTTCTTCTCTTCGGCGGTCGCGCGCGGGCGCACGGCGGCGTAATCATAAACATTGCTGTGAATGGCCCAGAGATTGGCGGCCAACAATTTGAGCGGCTCCGGAAGGCTTTCGTATGCGGCATGCGTGTTGGACCAGATCGTGTCGCCTCCGGCCGCCGGAATGACGACGCCGCGCAGAACCGAGAACTTCGGATAGGCATCCACGAAGGTCACGTCGGTGTGCCACTGGTCCGCCCGGCCGCCGCCGCGGCTGGAATCGAGATTGAGGATCGAGGCCGTGCCAGCCGCGGCACCCTGCGTGGGATGCGGTACGAGGTCGCCCAGGCGTCGCGCGAACAGTTCCTGCGCGGCATCGTCGAGGTGCTCCTGGTCGCGGAAAAAGATCACCTTGTGCTTCAGAAGAAGCTGGTTGATGGAGCCGATCGTTGCATCCGTAAGATCTCCGCCAAGACGGACACCCTTGATTTCGGCTCCGACGCGGCCGGTCAGCGGCACGACGTCGAGCTCAGGAATGGTTTCGTTGACAAGAACTGGATTGCTCATGGAAGTCTCCTGATTGATCTTGGAAGAAGGCAGCAAGTCGCATCCGGCCAGCGACATGTCCGCTGGGCGTCGAATATCGATAAGACTACGCGGTAATCGAACAGAGTTATCTACTAAATTGATAGACAAAATTTGCTAAGTTTTTGCGATTCATTGAAATGGCAACGTCCGATCCTCCGGGCGATAAACCGCTGAAACCCGCTGCTGAACCCAAGCAGCCCGACACTCTGTCCGTAGATCTGTGCCGATCGCTAAATAATCTGACAGCGCCGGGTGCCGCCTTGCGTCAGATTCCTCTCACGAAAGACGATGAGAGGAGATCATCCGATGTTGGACGGCATTTCGACTGACGTGAACCAGGCACATGTCGTGTCAAGACTGATCCCGCCTCAGCCGAGGGTTCCCGCCTTTGCTGCGCTCGAAGGGCGGGGCCTGGCTTTCCGGCTGCTGGCCCGGCTTGCCCGGTGGATGGACACGCGGCGCGGGCGCTTGGACCTGCTTCAGCTTTCCGACTACGAGTTGAAGGATATTGGCCTCTCGCGCGGGGCCGCCTATAACGATTTCTACAAACGCGATTAGCAGGACCCCGCATGTCCCAGTTTTCGTGCCAGACGATTCTCGCGACGTCGACCGTCACCCTTCGGGACGTGGTCTGCGACGGATCATGCCGCGGCAGGAGTGCGGAGGAATGCGCGCATTCAACGAGCCTGGTCTATCCCTATCGCGGCGTTTTCATGCGGCACGTCGGCAAGAGCGATACCGTGGCTGAATCCAACCAGGTGATTTTCTTCAATCACGGCGAAGACTACCGTATCAGCCACCCAGTCGCGGGCGGCGACGCGTGCCTTGATGTGAAAGTCAGTGAAGAAATCCTTGCCGAGCTTGCGCCGCAGCAGCAGTTGCGTTCCGGCGCCAGTATCTCCTTCAGGCGTCAGCGCCGGAGGATCGATGCACGCGCACAGGCGCTCGTCGCATTGTTGCGCCATAGCCTTGGTCGCGGCATTGCCGAGACGCTGGAAGCCGAGACCCTCACGCTGACGCTCATCAGGCGCTCACTCGGGGAACGGACTTCGCACGGAGCGACCGGTACCTATGGCGGCGAGAAATTGGCAGGCCGGGCAAAACTGGTGCTCTCCGCCGATCCCGGCCGACGTTGGACGCTGAGCGAGGTCGCGAAAGAGGTGGGCGTCTCGCCGGTCTATCTGACCCAGGTCTTCCAGCAGGTCGAGGCGATGCCGCTTTACCGCTATCAATTGCGCCTGCGCTTGGCGCGGGCGCTCGACCTGCTCGGCTCGTATCACGACCTGACCGCGCTCGGTCTCGAGCTCGGCTTTTCCAGCCACAGCCATTTCAGCTCCGCCTTCAAACAGGCCTACGGCCGCACGCCGGCGGAATTCCAACGCACGCTTCGTCTTCGTTGAAGCGTCTCGCGTTCAAGCGAAATTCGCTAAAAAATCTGACAGCGCGACGGAAGCAGGCATGGTGTTCTTGCTGGCGTCGAAGCAACGACAAAAGAGGAGAGTGAACACCATGACCCCGAAAACCTGTGCCGCCTGCGATTGCGAGCTTGATCAACAGAGCATCAAGGTCAAGCTCGGCGGCAAGACCGTGGAAGTCTGCTGCGAGGAATGCGCCACGGCACTTGGCGAAGCCGAAGCGGCGAGAGCCTCAGCCAAGGCCGAGAAATAAAAAAGCGAGCCTGCTCTGTCTTGAGCAGGCTCGCTTGTCGTCATTGCGCAGGCAATTGCCTGACGTTGTACGTCAGGTGCGCGGCTTGACGTTTTCCGGGTCGTAGAGCGGCTTGTAGCCGACGCCTGCGACTTCGACCGGATAGGTCTCGCCGAAATATTCCACCTTGAGCTTGCGGCCGACCTGGCAATACGACCAAGGGAGGTAGGCAAGCGCAATGTTCTTGCCGATCGTCGGACCATAGGCGATCGAGGTGGTGAACGACCGGCGGCCGAGTTCGTCGACGAGCGTTTCGCCGGTCTCCGGATCCATCACAGGCAGGATGCCGACCGGATAGCGGGCGACGCCCTTGGAATCGACATTGTCCGTCATGACCAGCGTGCAGAGCATCGCCGGCTGATGCGGACGGGCGCGATGTTCGAGGTGCTTCGCCTTGCCCCGGAAATCGGCCTCCTTGACCTTCGGGCGGGCGAGATCTGCCTCCAGGAGGTTGTACTCGGTGAGGAGGTCGGCGTTCTGCAGGCGCAGGCTCTTCTCCATGCGGCGGCTGTTGGCATAGGTCTCGACGCCGAAGGCCATGACGCCGGTTGCCCGGAGTGCGTCCCAGACGGCGAGCGCATCGCCATAGGCCATGTGCAGTTCCCAGCCCTGTTCGCCGACATAGGAGATGCGGAAGGCGGTGACATCCTTGCCGGCAATCCGGATCGGCTTGATCGCGGCGAAGGGGAAGTTCTCCGGCGCCAGGCCCTCGGGATTCTCTACGACCTTCTGCAGGGTCGTGCGTGCGTTCGGCCCCCAAAGACCGATCGTCACGTATTTCTCGGTGACGTCGGTGACCGTCACGTTGAAGCCCTTGTCCTCGGCAATCCGGCGCACGTAGTGGAAGTCGCGCGGGCCGGCGTCGGCGCCGTCGATCACGCGGCAGCGGTCGGCCATGCGGATGACCGTCAAGTCGGCCCGCACCATGCCCTCGTCATCGAGGAAGTGGGTGTAGATGCCCTTGCCGATATTGGCGTCGCCGCCGATCCTGGCCGCGCAGATCCATTCCATCAGTTCGACGTGGTCCGGGCCTTCCACATCGAACATGTAGAAGTGCGACAGGTTCACCATGCCGCAGTCCTCGCTCATGGCGAGATGCTCGGCATTGGAAACGCGCCAGAAATGGCGGTTGTCCCACTCGTTCTCGCGCACGGGGACGCGGTCACCGTATTTCTCGAGCAGGTGTTCGTTGGCAGCGTATCCGTGGGCGCGCTCCCAGCCGCCCAATTCCATGAAGTAGCCGCCGAGTTCCTTCTCGCGCTCCCAGAAGGGCGAGCGGCGCACGCCGCGGCCGGTGTCATAGGGTTCGCGCGGATGGACCGCCGGGTTGTAGATCTTCCGCGCGGCCTCCCCGCAGCGGCCTTCGATGAACTTCTCCTCGAGCATGTGCGGGTAGAAGCGCGAATAATCGATCTTGTTGTGGTCGATCGCGGTGCGGCCGTCGGTCATCCAGTCGGCGACGAGCTTGCCGAAGCCCGGGCCGTCCTTGACCCAGATGGCGACACAGTACCACAGGCCCCTGACCTTCTGGCTTTCGCCGACGGAAGGCCCGCCGTCCGTGGTCACCTGCAGCAGGCCATTGAAGGAGTGGCTTTCATTGTAGCCGAGCTCGCCGAGGATCGGGGTCAGCTCCATTGCGCGTTCCAGCGGTTCCAGGATCTGTTCCATTTCAAGGTCGCGCTGCGAGGGCGAAAGACGGGCTTCATGCTTTTCGAGAAGCTCACGCGGATGGCAGAGCCGCGGGTTCGTCTCCTCGTAATAGCCCCACTCGATCTGGCCGCCCTCGGCGGTCTTGGGATCGCCGGTGTCGCGCATATAGGCGGAGTTGCCCTGGTCGCGCAGAAGCGGCCAGCCGATTTCCTTGCCGGTTCCCTCGAATTCGTTATACGGGCCGAAGAAGGTGAGCGGGTGGTCGACCGGCATCACCGGCAGATCCTCGCCCACCATTTCCGCGATCAGGCGCCCCCAGAGACCGGCGCAGACGATGACGTAGTCGGCCTCGATCGTGCCGCGATGCGTGACCACGCCCTTGATGCGGCCGTCCTTGACGATGAGGGACTGGGCCGGCGTGTTGGCGAAGGCCTGGAGCTTGCCGGCGGTGACGGCCTGGTCGACGAGCTTGCCGGCAACGGTCTGCGAGCGCGGGATGACGAGGCCGGCGTCCGGATCCCAGAGCCCTCCCTGCACCATGCTTTCCTCGATCAGCGGGAACTTCTCCTTGATCTCCGCCGGCTCGATCAGGCGCGCGCGCGTGCCGAAGGCCTTGCCGGAGGTTACCTTGCGCTTGATCTCGTCCATGCGGCCGTCGTCGCCGACGCGGGCGACCTCGAGGCCGCCGATGCGGGCGTAGTGGCCCATCTTCTCGTAGAAATCGACCGAATAGAGCGTCGTCCAACAGGACAGGAAGTCGTGGCTGGTCGCGTAGCAGAAGTCGGAGGCATGCGCCGTCGAGCCGATGTCGGTCGGAATGCCGGATTTATCGATGCCGACGATGTCATCCCATCCACGCTCGATCAGGTGATGCGCGATCGACGCGCCAACGATGCCCCCGAGCCCAATGATTACGACCTTCGCCTTTTGCGGAAACTCTGCCATGAGTGCGACCCTAGTTAGTTTGGAAGCCGGATATTAGGGCTTGCAGCGCCACGACTACAGCCTGTCTACGACATAATCAGCATACTGCACGACCAGAACGATGCGGGCCACGGACCGGCGCAGCACGGATATCGGGACGGACATGTTACTGATATCGTGAGGAAAACGTCGACGGGAAGTGGAGTAATTTGGGAATCACAGAAGAATCCACTGACCTTCGCAGGCGCTATCGAAACGCGACGCTTCGGCTCCAAGCCATTCGGGCGATTGTTATCCGTGGCGAGAGGCTAGCACGACCTCGATCCGGTCGGCGTCTGTGGAATTCTTACGCCTTGCCGTAGCGGAGCGCGAGGGTGGCGATCGTGGCGAAGACCATGATGACGCCGTAGGGGATTTTGCGGGTCGCGCGGATTTCCTCGATGCGCATGAAAAAGGACAAATGCGCAAGCTGCAGCGGCATCGGCAGTCTGAGGGCGAGGAGTACGGCGATCCCGCCGATCAGAAGGAAGACGGCGAAGGGCAGCATGCCATGCCAGCCGACGAAGAGGCCAATCGGCAGGAAAAGCTTGGCGTCGCCGGCGCCGAAGAGCTTGAAGGACCAGAGGCCGAAGCCGAGGCCGAAGAGGAGGAGGCCGGCGCCGATATCGCCGCCGACGCCGGTTGAGGAGAAGAGCGTGGCGCCCGTGTCTTGTGCCATCATCTGCCCGAGTGCCCCACCGGCTTGTTCGGCTGTGGTCAGTTTCAACGCCGCACTGAGCGCGTAGAGGGCGATAAGGGCGAGGACGACGGCGTTCGGGATCTTCCAGAAGCGGAAATCGCTCCAGGCAGTATAAAGAAAAAGCAGGATCGCGACGCCGGTAATAATGTCGACTGTTTCTGTCATATTTCGCATTTCTCCTTCGTTTTCGCGCGATGTCACCAATAAAAGCGATTGACTCGCAGTTTTTCTAAGTCTTTCGAATTATATAAATATCAAGAAATATTTATATGTGTCGCATTCCGTCAGGAGAGTTGCGAAAAAATCCAGTCGCTTGCCCGCCTCGATTTTAACCATAAAATAGAGATGTCGAAACCGGCTACATTTCAGCAGTTGACGATATAATAATTAAGAGATTATTAATCATGATAGTCGGAGAGGTGGTCTCGATGACGGGCGGGCCGGGGGAAATGCGGTACGCCGAATATTTTGGAGGTAATTTCTCGATGAAAGCACTTGTGTCTAAAGTACGCGCTTTCGCGCGGGAAGAAGATGGCGTGGCGCTGACGGAATATCTAATTCTGCTTGGCCTGTTGGTAGGTGGAGTTATTACCGCTGTTACTACAACTGGCGGTAACCTTTCGACCGCTTGGACGTCTTGGGGTACCTTTTTCTCTAGTAGCCTGACTTGCACCAGCAACGCTGCTAACGGCGTGACCTGCTAAGCATTTACCAGTCGCAAAGTTTTGGTGGAGGGGTTTATTAACCTCCACCATTCTATATTAGAAATTAAGAAAATTATTTATCACTCCTGCGAGTATCGGCGATGCGTTCTTCGACGATCATCAGTCTTGTTATTGCCCTCATGCTTGCCTTCGCTGCGGTTTTTGCAACCCGCACCTATCTCGCCGACCAGCAGGCGCGACTTGCCGCTATGGGTGGCGTCAAACTTCAGGAAAAGACGCTGGTTGTAGCCGCCAAAGCGATGCGTTTCGGCGACCGGGTACGACCGGAAAACCTCAAGGCCATTCCCTGGCCCTCCGCTGAAAGGCCCGACGGTTCGTTCCAGACGACGGAGGCGGTTCTCGGCGACGATAGCAAGCCGCGTTACGCCATGGAGGCGATCGACCCGGGCGAGCCGGTTCTGACCTCGAAGATCACCGGCGCCGGCGAGCGGGCGACGCTCTCGGCCGCGCTTGACCAAGGCATGAAAGCCGTTTCAATCCGCGTTAATGACGTGCTCGGCGTCGCCGGTTTCGTCCGTCCCTCGGATCGTGTCGATGTCCTGTTGACCCGCGGCGTACGCAACAGTAACGGCGGCGAGCAGACCTATGTCGACGTCCTGCTCCAGGGCGTGAAGGTGCTGGCAGTGGATCAGACGGCGGACGAACGCGAGGACGAACCATCCGTCGTCAAGACCGTGACCTTCGAGGTTACGACCGACGAGGCCCAGCGCCTGACGCTCGGCGCCACCATCGGCACACTGTCGCTGGCACTTCGCAACATAGCTTCCTCCAATGTCGAGCAGACCCGTCCCATCACCGTTGCCGATCTCGGTGGCGGCTTGATTTCGACCGAACTCGCCAACAATACTGATGATGGGCGATTCGAGACGATCGAAAAGCTCGTTCGCAAGGTTGGCGACGAATTGGGAAGCCGGATCGACTCCGTCGAAGGCAAGCTGAAGCAGCCTGTTCGCGAGAAACAGGTGCAAATCGTCGAGCGCAAGGTGGAGCCGGTCTTGCCGGTGGAACCGAAGTGGGCGACCGTGGGCGTCTGGAACACGACCAAACGTGAGGAGCACCGGGTGGGCCTGATCCAGTGATATCAAATGCGGCCTGTCGTTAGAGCAATTCCCGGAAGCGAATTGGTCTAGGGGGTGGCGGGCTAGACTGCGAGGAGAGGGGCTGAGGCTGGAATGTTGAGGGGAAGCATGAAGGGGGCGGCGCGAGCCAGGTCCCTCGCGGCATTAGTCGCCGCAATCTCGGCCTTTGGCCTCCTGGGACCCGGATCGGCCGGGCAGGCTGATGCCCAGGAAAAGTTCATCAATCTCGGCGGATCCGTGCAGCAGGTGACGCTGCCGCCGAACGACACGATGACCATCAGGACCGCCAAGCCGTTCGGCGATCTGGTCATCGGCAGTGCCCAGCTTATCGATGTCGTGCCGCTTTCCGACCGGTCGCTGTTCATCCGCGGCAAGGAGATCGGCGCCACCAATATCTCGGTCTATGACGACGACAAAAATCTTCTCGGCGTCATCGATATCCGCGTCACCAGCGATTTCAGCGAAGCGGCGGCCGCCATTCGTTCCGCGGCACCTTCGTCGCAGGTTCGGGTGTTCAATTCCAACGACCGCATCCGCCTGACCGGCACCGTGCGTGACGCCGTGGAATTACAGCGCGTGCTGGAGATCGCCCAGTCCTATTCCGATCAGCCGGTTCTGAATCAGTTGCGCGTCAGCGATTCCCAGCAGGTCATGCTGGAAGTGCGCGTTATCGAGGCTTCGCGCCAGACCGGCCGCGACCTCGGCATCGGCTGGTCCGGCCAGGGCAAGAACGGCATCGGCAAGGCGACGGCGAGCCAAGGCATTTCGGTCGACGACGACGGCCGGCTTGTCCGCACGCTGGAAGACGCCGCGGGCGCGGCGACGGGCATGCAGCCCTTCGGGCAGCTGATCGCCAAGGTGCTGGAGATTGCCGGCGGCCGGATCGACGTCGTCATCAATGCGCTGGAGCAGAAGGGCCTGGTGCGCCGGCTGGCGCAGCCGAACCTGATCGCCATGAGCGGCGAGACCGCAAGCTTCCACGCCGGCGGCGAGGTGCCGATCCAGACGACGGTTGCCAATGGCGCGACGGTCGCGACCGAAACCGATTACCGGCCTTTCGGCGTCAGGCTCACCTTCACGCCGGTGGTGCTCGACAGCGGGCTCATCAGTCTCAAAATCGAGCCGGAAGTCTCCGAACTCGACACGTCGATCAACGTCAACGGCAATCCCGGCTTCATCTCGCGCGCGGCGAAGACCACGGTGGCGCTGCGCGACGGCCAGAGCTTCGCCATGGCCGGGTTGCTGCAGTCGATCAATGCCAAGGACGTTCAACAATTGCCGTGGGTGTCGCAGGTTCCGGTGATCGGCGCGCTGTTCCGCTCGACGAGCTTCCTGAAGCGGGAGTCCGATCTCGTCATCATCGTCACCCCCCACATCGTGCGGCCGTCCGCACCCGGCGAGGACCTCTACAGCCCACTCGACCAGACGCGCTCGTCGAACGACTGGGAGCTTTTTGCCCTCGGCATTATGGAAGTCGACAAGGACATGCTGCGCCGCTTCCGCAATGGCGAAGGCGTCAAGGGGCCCTATGGGCACCGTCTCGATCTTGATGTGGGAGGCCAACTTGCCGTTGCGAAGAAATAAGCGCGCACTGCTGGTCATCGCCGCCGCGAGTCTCGTTTCCGGCTGTGCCGACTACCTCAATCACCGCGACACGATCACCTTCGGGCTTGGCAACGCGGTGGAAGCCAACAAGGGCATCCACACGCAGGAACCTTTCCCGCGGGTGGCGCAGAACACGCGCATTGCCAGTGACGGCAAGGTGATCAACCGGGTCATCCGCAACTATCAGGGCGGCGGTAACGGCGGCGCCGCGCCGACGCCCACGGCTGTGATCCTGCCGGGGGCCACGATGCCGCCCGGCACGGGCGGCGGCAACAATGGCGGCAACGGCGGGGGATACTGACGGTGGCCGCAAGACAGAGTGAACGGCGGGGGCGCCGGAAGGGAATGTAACAGCACACACGGCGGACGCACCGCCGCGATCCGGGGGGCATGCCAATGTTGCGTAAGGCTATCAAAAGCTTCTGGGACGATCGTCGTGGCTACGTCATTGCCCTGACGCTGATTTCCATGCCGCTGCTGCTCGGCTTTTCCCTGCTCGTCATCGATGTCGGCCGCACCGGCAACCTGCACACCGACCTCCAGAACGCCGTCGATGCCATGGCGCTCGCGGGCGCCCGCGAACTCGACGGCCGCGACGACGCGATCACCCGAGCCGACGCGGCAATCGAAGCGCTCGCCAACAGCGCTGCCTTCGGCGGCGGTGGGACGGGGATGTCGCTCGGCTCCTACATCACCGTTGCCTATGATGCGGATGATGATGCCGCGAGCACGGTTACCGTCACGTACCTGAAGGAGATTCCCGCGAGCGACGACGATGCGATCACCGCAGCCATGGTCGCGACGACAGCGAGCGAGGCATCCTACGCCCGGGTTGTCGCCAAGGACCAGGCGATGACGACGATCTTCCCGCTTCCGGTCGGCTTCAATCGCGACACGATCAATGTTTCCGCCGAGGCTGTTGCGGTCTATCGGGCGAGCGCCTGTGACGTGACGCCGATCTATATCTGCAATCCGTTCGAGCCGCCCGGCAACACCAGCGCTGCCGCAAACGAACAGGCGATCGAGGCGCTGCACACGAATTTCGCGACCGGTAATCTTTATGGGCGGCAGATCGAACTACACAGCACGTCCTCGTCCGCGCCGGGACCCGGAAACTTCGGGTTTTTGGGGACCTACGGCAATGGCGCGAACGTGCTGGCTGAAGCGCTGGCCACGGGTTCGCCGGGCGTGTGCTACAAGCAACACGCGCTGGAGACGAAGACCGGTGCAATGGCCGGGCCGGTCGAGGCGGGGCTCAATACGCGCTTCGGCTTCTATTCGGGGTCATTCGGGAGTGCGCATGACAACGGCCGCTACAGGCCGGCACGCAACGTGCGCTCCGCCCAGACGCAAACGGGCGGCGCCAACAAGATCTGCGGCGACTACAACCCGGTCATGGCCGGGAGCACCGTCGGCGACACTACCCGGGCCGTGCCGCTCGGCTACGGAGCGTCCATGACATCGCTTGCCGGCGGCAAGATCAGCAGCGGCAACAATTGGCAGTACGGGACCTATTGGAACGTGGCCCAGGGGACCGCCGCTCCCTCGGTCGGGACGATCCTGAGCAACTATTCCAGCTACCCGTCGTCCACCGGCTCGCCGTCGCAGCCATCGGCCTATGACGTCTATCGTTACGAGCTCAACAATTCCACTCTCATCAATCACGCCTCGGCAAATGGCGAGACGGGCGCGCCCTTGACAGGTGGCCAATGCTATACCGGGCCAGACCTTTCAAACTATACGAGTGGTGACTATGGCGATCGCCGCGAGATTTTCGCCGCCATCGTCAACTGCGGTTACGAAAACGCCGTCGGCCACCTGAACGGCCACAAGGAGACGCAGGCCGTCGCCTTCGCCCGCATGTTCCTGACCAAGCCCGCGATCAAGGATGGTGGCGAGCGCTATCTGTCGCTGGAAATGATCGACATCACTGGCAAAGGCGGTCGCGGCACGCTCGACGAGTTCCTGCGTGAAGAGGCGGAGTTGGTCCGATGATCGCGCTTGGGGCTTTCATTCGTCGCCGCTTCCGTTTCTCCTTCTGGTCGAGGGACGAAGGGGCGGTGCTGGCCGAGGCGTTGATCGCGGTTCCGTTCGTGACGTTCTTTGCGGCCGGTATTCTCGAGTTCGGCAACATCTTCTGGGAGCGCATGCAGATCGATGCCGGCCTGCGCGACGCCGGGCGCTATCTCTCGCGCTGCCGGCCGACGTCTCCGACCTACACATCGACCTGCTCGCAGGCGACCGCGAAACTGATCGCCTTCTACGGCACGCAGAGCCCGGCGGTGAACGCGACGCTGCGTGTGCCCGGCTGGGGGCCCAATCTTGCCGACATCACGGTCAATGCGGTCGGCGCCGACGGGACGTTTACCATCGAGACGGCGCATCTCTACGAAGCCTCTCCGTTCTTTGCCTGGCTCGGCATCGATGCGATCACCATCAACGCCTCGCACGAAGAGAGGTACATGGGATGGTGACTTCTCTACCGCGCGTACGCTTCCGCCAGGACGAGAGCGGCATCGCGCTCTCCGAGGCGCTGATCACCTTTCCCATCGTGCTTCTGGTCTTCGCGGCCTTCGTCGAGTTCGGCTATGCCATGTCGCAATGGAACCAGACGGTGAAGGCGCTGCAATATGGCGCGAGACTGGCGGCTGTTTCCGATCCGCTGACCAGCGATTTCGACGCAGCGTTTCCGGTGGAAGCAGCCGACCCGGTGAACAACGGCACGGCAACGCCCAACGATGCGACGATCTCTTCCACTTGCGGCCCGGCTCTTGCGAACTGCAGCGCCGAGCTGAGCCGGATCGTTACCGGCAGCGACGGCGACTGCGCGGCGGGCGACCCGCGTCCGGGCATCTGCGATCTCAACTGGCGCATCCAGCCGGAGAATCTGGTGGTCACCTATCAGCGCTCAGGCCTCGGCTATTGGGGCCGGCCCGAGGGGGCGGTGCTGACCATGCGTATGGAAGTCCGCGACATCACCTTCGACCTGCCCGTGCTCGGCGCCCTGCTCGGGCTCGACGATATCACCATACCAGCCCATCCGGTGACGATAACGACGGAAGACCTGAAGACGTGCTCAACCTGCTGAACCCTTGATAGTGCGTGGGAAAGCGAGATGACAGCTCATATGAACTTCGTGGCATCCACCAAGATCCTTGTCCTTTCCGACGACGCGGCGGCTGCGAGCTTCATGCTCGACACGTTCGGTTCGCTGTCGCGTTACGAGGTGCGCCATATGGCGCTGAAGGCGCTGGGTGACGCCGCGCGGTTCGATCCGACGCAGTTCAATCTGATCGTGCTCGATGTCGACAACGGCGAAATGCTGAACCGCCCGGAGCTTTTTGCCTTCCGCGGACGCCATCGCGACATTCCGCTCGTCGTCGTCTCGGAAGATCTGCCGAACGAAATGCTGCGGCTGCTCTTCCGGCTGAACGGCAACGATTGGCTGAAGAAGCCGCTGGAGCGCCGGTCGCTGATCGACATGATCTCGACGCATGCGCCGGGAAACGGGGCGTCCGACAGCCGGGTTCACGCGGTCGTCTCCGCCGTGGGCGGCGCGGGCGCCAGCGTCATTTCATCGTCGCTCGCCCATGCGCTGGCGCAGCCCATGAAAAATGCCACGCCGCGCGTCGACCTGTTCGACATGGACTTTTCCTCCGGGTCGCTCGGCTATTATCTCAACCTTGTCAGCGATTACGACCTGAAGCCCGTCATCGCCAATCCGTCGCGCGTCGATCTCGAATTCATCGACCTGGTGCGCAAGCGTCACTCGGGCGGCTTTTCCCTGCTGTCGTTCAAGCAGCCCTCGGTGCTGCTCGCGGCCAAGGGGGCCGAACTGGTGTTGCGCATGCTGGACGTCGCGGCTTTCGAGAGCGACCACACGGTCATCGACATGCCGCATTACGAGACGCCGTGGAAAAGCGACGTGCTTTCGTCCGTCAACAGCGTCTACATCGTGACCGAAATGACGATCCCGGCACTCCACCAGGCGAAGGACCTCTTCCTCAACCTGGTGCGGCTGCGCGGCAATGCGGACTCGATCTTCGTCGTTATCAACAAATACCGCACCAAGCTCTTCAGCCTTGGCGTGCGCCGGCAGCAGGTGGACAAGGTCTTCAAGGACACGCGCGCGCACATCGTTGCCTATGACTGGGACACGCTGAGTGAAGCGCTGAACCGCGGCGTGCTGCCCTTCGAGGTGAACGCGCGCTCCGGCTTCTGCAAGGCTGTCAACAAGCTCGGAGCGCTTGTCCGATGATCCTACGCATCCGGGCGACCAGCGCACAAACGCCGGAGCAACGGACGGCCGGAGCGCCTCTGCGGGCGATCTTCGTGGCAGCCGCGCTCGCGCTTATCGCCTCCCCGGCCACGGTTCTGGCGACCGGCCTCGTGCCGCGAAGCCTGGGACCGGCAACCGGCACCGTGGTGACCGCGGAGCAGAAATACCCGGCCGGGACGATCGTCATCGTCAGCGACAACCGCACGCTCGATCTCGTCGTCTCCGGCAACCGTGCGATCCGCTACAGGATCGGCGTCGGCCGCGACGGCTTCCGCTGGAGCGGCGTCGTGAAGGTCGGCCGAAAGGCCGAATGGCCCGACTGGCGTCCGCCAGCCGAGATGAAGGCGAGGGTGGCAGGGCTACCCGAACTCGTGCCGGCCGGCCCGCTCAATCCGATGGGCGCGCGCGGGATCTATCTCTACCGGGGAAGGGCCGACACGCTCTATCGCATTCACGGGACCAACGAGCAGTCAACGGTCGGCGATTTTGCCTCCTCCGGATGCTTCCGCATGAGCAATGCCGACGTCATCGATCTCTATGACCGGGTGAAAGTCGGAACCACGGTGATCGTGAAATAGTCGAACGGAGTGAAAGGCTGATGGCAACCGGGTTCATGGGACGTTTCTACAAGCAGCCGCAGCCGGAGGAGCCCGACGAGCCGAAAAGCGCCGATGTCCTTCCCGCCGGCCCGGCCGCGAACACGGCTGCCCCGGCGCCTCAGGCCGCAGCGGCGGATGCCGTGGCCGAGGATGCATCGCTCGGCCGGGACATGGTGGCCGAACGCGTCAACCTGCACCGCTATCTGCTCGACCGGATCAACCTCGGCATTCTCGACACGCTCGACAACGAAGAGATCGCCACCGAGATCAGGCCGCTCGTCAAGGACTATATCCGGCGCAACAATTTTCCTCTGAACGCCGTGGAGATCAATGACCTGATCCGCGACATCACCGACGAGATGCTCGGCCTCGGGCCGATCGAGCCGCTGCTCGCCGACGAGACCATCGCCGACATCCTGATCAACGGCCACAAGAGTGTCTATGTGGAGCGTCGCGGCAGGCTCGAGAGCACCGCGGTCCGCTTCAAGGACGAGGATCACCTGCTGCGGGTGATCAACAAGATCGTCTCGGCTGTCGGCCGCCGTGTCGATGAATCGACGCCGATGGTCGATGCCCGCCTCAAGGATGGATCGCGTGTCAACGTGGCGATCCGGCCGATCTCGGTCGACGGCCCGCTGGTTTCGATCCGCAAGTTCACCCGCAAGCCGCTGACGCTGGAGCGCCTCGTCGAAAACGGCGCAATGGCGAACGCCATGCGCATCCTCCTGAGCGCTGCGGTCAAGGGCAAGGTGTCGATGATCATTTCGGGCGGCACCGGTTCGGGCAAGACGACGCTGCTCAATGCTCTTTCGTCGCAGATTTCGCCGGCCGAGCGTCTGATCACCATCGAGGATGCGGCCGAACTGCAGCTCCAGCAGCCGCATGTCGGCCGGATGGAAACCCGGCCGCCGACGCTTGACGGCCGCAACGAGGTTCGTCAGCGCGAGCTCCTGAAAAACGCACTGCGCATGCGGCCCGACCGCATCATCGTCGGCGAAGTGCGCGGCGAGGAAGCGTTTGACATGCTGCAAGCGATGAACACCGGCCACGAAGGATCGATGACGACCATCCATGCCAACACCCCGCGCGATGCCGTCGGGCGACTGGAACAGATGGTGGGCATGGCCGGCATGCCGATGTCGCAGCTCAGCATCCGCTCGCAGATAGCCTCCGCCATCACACTCATCGTTCAGGTACAGCGTCTGAGCGACGGCAGCCGCAGGATCGTCTCGATTTCCGAGATCACCGGCATGGAGGGCGACGTCGTCCAGATGCAGGAAATCATGCGCTTCAAGAAAACCGGGACGGGAGAGGATGGCCGCATCCAGGGCGAGTTCCGCGCAACGGGCCTGCGCCCGCGCTTTATCGAGGAATTCGCCGAAGTCGGGATTGCGGTGCCCGCAGCGATCTTCGAGCCCGGCAGACCATTGCAAACGGGGCCCGCCCAGTCATGACGCTCGTCCTGCTTTACGCCGCCGTGTTCATCGCGGCGCTGATCTCCGCCGAAGCCCTTCTGCGCGGCTATTTCCGGACATCCGAACGCCACAAGACGGTGAACCGTCGCCTGAGCCTGCTCGATGGGAGTGAGGATCACGGCAAGGCCTACCGAGACATGCTGAAGGAGCGCGGTGCCGGCGAGAACTGGCGATCGCTTCCCGTAATGCAGCGGCTGAGGCAGCTCTACACCCAGTCCGGCATCAAGTTCGATGCCAAGCGGTTTGCGCTCTATACGATCGCCGGCGCGATCCTCGTCTGGCTGGTTGTCCAGTTCCTCGTGCCGAGCAACCTGGTCCGGATCCCGGTCTTTCTCGCGGTCTCATTCCTTATTCCCGTACTTGTCGTCTGGCGGGCACGGGCGAGCCGCATGCGCAAATTTACGGAAAAGCTTCCCGAGGCGCTCGACGTGGCCAACCGAAGCCTTGCGGCCGGGCATCCGCTGCCGGCGGCGATCGCCCTCGTTGCGCGTGAAATGCCCGATCCGGTCGGCAGCGAGTTTGGCCTTCTGTCGGACGAGCTGACCTATGGCGTGACGCTTGACGACGCGCTCGTCAACCTTTCCGACCGCGTGGGTGTCGAGGACCTGAACCTTTTGGCGATCTCGCTCAGCGTGCAGGCCGGGACCGGCGGCAATCTCGTCGAAATCCTGCAGAACCTTTCGAAGACCTTGCGCGACCGGTCGATGCTGAAGGCCAAGGTCAAGGCGATCTCGTCGGAAGGGCGGATCACCGCGATCTTCATGTCGCTCTATCCGTTCCTGCTTTACGCCATGATCAAGGCGCTCTCGCCGACCTATTTCGATCCTGTCTGGGACAGCGGCTATGGATCGATCGTCGTCAGCGTGCTGCTTGTCACCATGGCGATCGGCAATGTCATTCTCTACAAGATGGTCAACTTCGAGTACTGAGGCGGCGATGTCGAGCGAGTACGGGATCTACTTCATCGTCTTCTTCTCGGTGCTGATCTTTTCAGGCGCGGCGTCCGAACTGATCTTCCGGCGGCGCGAAGTCGGCGTCCGGCTGTCCGAGACGAGCGCGAAGGCGGGCGGCGAGGAATTCCAGTTGGGAGACGCCGCGATCGCCGATCTCGGCGAGGCGGAAAACCGCCTGATCCGCCGCTACTTCGAGATCACCCGACGTGACACGAACGCGAACTCCACCCAGAACCGGCTGATCCGTGCCGGCTATTTCAGCGCCAGCGCGGTGACGGTATTTCAGGTCATCCGCGCCGTCATATGCTTCGGCATCGTGGCGGTAACGGTCTGGGCTCTCGGCCGCTTCCTTCCCGAATTGTCGCAACTCGCTATCCTCGTGATGGCGATGTTTGCGGCCGGCATCGCCTTTGTCCTGGTCAACATCTATATCGACCGGCGCGGTGACGCGAAGGAGCGGGAATATCGCCGCCTGTTTCCCGATTTCATGGACATGCTGATCGTCTGCCTCGATGCGGGCATGAGCCTCGAAGCGGCGGCCAACCGCGTCGCCCGCGAATTCGTCGACAAGCGCAAGGATTTCGGCCTGCATCTCTCGATCATGATGCTGGAAGTGCGGGGCGGACGCCGGCTGCGCGAGGCCCTGGCCAATCTTGCCGCGCGATTGCGGATCGACGAGGCGCGGGCGCTTTCCGTGCTCTTCCGCCAGTCGGAGGAACTGGGAACCAGCGTGACCCAGACGCTGCGTGTCTACAGCAAGGAAATACGCGACCTTCGTGTCGTGCGGGCCGAGGAGAAGGCCAATGCCTTGCCGATCAAGATGCTGCTGCCGCTCGGCGCCTTTCTGTTTCCGGTGAGCCTCATCATCGTGCTCGTTCCCATCGTCATGCGTGTCGTTAGTGTTCTCACCGGCCTCAAGCCCGGCGGATAAACAGCGAGGTCTCCATGCACTATTCGCCCGATCAAGTCCGCGAAGACTCCGTGCTGACGCTCGATCCCCGAATGCCGCTCGCGCCGACGGCTGTGGAGGAAACCGGTCTTGAACTGTCCTTCATGCTGCGCCTGGCGGCAAAATGCGCAGCCGAGCAGGACACCGTCACCCCGTCGCATCTCTCCGCCCGGATGAAATTGCCAAAGGCGGTCGTCAACTTGCTGGTCAAGGAACTGGTAAAGCTTGCCTTCCTTGAAGCAAGAGGGCTCGCCGGCGAAGACGTCAAGTCCGACATCCGCTACGCGCTTTCGACGAAGGGCCGCGAATATGCCCAGGCGGCATTGCGGCAGTCGCAATATGTCGGGCCGGCGCCGGTGTCGCTCGATGCCTTCTGCCGGCAACTCGAAGTGCAGTCGATCCACCACGAGCGCGTGACCCAGGACCGATTGACCGAGAGTCTCAAGGGGCTGGTGCTGTCACCGTCGCTTGTCGAGAAGCTTGGTCCGGCGATGAATTCGGGTCAGTCGATCCTGCTCTACGGACCGCCGGGCAATGGCAAGACCAGCATCGCCGAACGCTCCGCGCGGCTGTTTCTCCAGACGATCTGGGTGCCCTACGCAATCGAGGTCGGCGGCTTCGTGATCAGCTTCTACGACGAGGCCGTGCACCAGCCCGTCTCCGAGGCTTCGGGAAATCCGTATCCCAAGGGCGACCAGCGATGGGTCGAATGCCGGCGGCCGGTGATCAAGACCGGCGGCGAACTGACACTCGACCTCCTCGATTTGGCCTTCAGCGACGGGTCGAACGTCTACGAGGCTCCGCTGCACCTCAAGGCCTCGGGAGGGGTGTTCATCATCGACGATTTCGGCCGCCAGCAGGTGCTGCCGCAAGCACTGATCAACCGCTGGATCGTGCCGCTCGAGCGCGGATATGACTTTCTTACGCTGCATACGGGCAAGAAGTTCAAGGTTCCGTTCGACGAGCTTGTGGTCTTCTCGACCAATATCGCTCCGAAGGATCTCTCCGACGAGGCGGGCCTGCGGCGCCTGAAATACAAGATATTTGTGAATAACCCGTCGCGGCAGGAATATATCCGGATCTTCGAGTCTTATGCGCGCGAAGTCGCGGTAGAGATAAAGGTCAGTGATTTGCACCTGTTCTATGAGCGCAAGTACAGCGGCGCGTCGCTCGCGTCCTGTTACCACCCGAAGTACCTCTTGGATTTCATCGGGTCCTATTGCGACTTCAACGCGATGCCGAAGGCGGCTTCGCTGGAAATGCTGGAGCGGGCGTGGGAGGGCGTGTTCACGCTGGACTAGCTTGCGCACCTTGTTAAGGAATGCCTGAAATACTGATGCGGTGGACTTCAGGGACCTGACCCTGCTTGCGGCGGAGTGATGCGGATGACGAGTATTCCGGATATCGATGTCGAACCTGACGGCGCGAGGCAACACGGCGAGCGGCCGGCCAAAGAACCGAGCCGTTCGAAAGGGGCTTCCCTGATCGCCATAGCTTTGTTGTTGCTGCCGCTGAATGCCGGCATTCTGCTTTACACGGCGAAGAATGCGGCCGACGTGCGGGAGAGCCGCGAGACGCTTGCCGCGCTCAAGCGCTCCATCGACGGCCTGAAAGAGCTGGTCGACAAGCAGGGCCGGTACATCGCCAGAAGCGCCAAGGCCGAGGACATGGCAATCGTCCGACAGCGTTTGGAAAGCCTGCGCAAACAGGTCGCGGATTTCGATGTCGGCATGCGTTCCGGTCTGGTTGCCTCCGGTGGAAGCCTGATCATGAGCGCGCCCGGAAAGGGCGTGACGCAACGGCTGGAGCCGTCGGGTACCACCGTCTCCGTCGGACTGCAGACGACGGATGACAGCCTCGCCATGGCCGATGCTGAAGGCGTATCCGTCGCGGACTTGCCGCACTACGAACGCTCAGTCTCGCCTGAGGGCAAACTCATTCTGCGGAAGGTACGGTAATCCTCGGATTTTCGCGAGGAGGTAGCTTCTGCGAAGGTCGCGTCGACATCTTCAAAGATGGATCAGGTGGAGCGACGCTTCGCCAGTCAAGCCATCGGTACGGACGCTTCGGCCGTCTGTTAGATCTCTTCTCTGTGCGCGACCTAAAGCGTGTCGCGTTCAATCGGACTCATGCGACGCGCTTCGGGTCATTGATCTTATGCATGTCGTTGTCCCAAAACCGCTGCACACTTTTGGGCGACATGCATTATCGCTGCGCTAACTTCACGCTGTTCTTCATGAGTTCCAGGTTTCTAGCCGTGGTCTCATTTGTCGGGTCGAGTTCGTAGGCCTTCAGGAAATAACGTCGAGCCTTGGGCAAGTCGCCGCGCAGAAGATGCGAGTAACCGATATTGTTGTAGTAGACTGCCGTGTTGCCGATCATGCCGGAGAGTTGCTGGTAGGCGCGGTCGGATGTGTCGAAGCGGCCGATCATGTCGGCGGAGGCCGCAAAGCCCAGCCACGCGGACGGGTCCTCGGGAAAGACGGCAACCGCCCGCTTGTAGATGGCGTAAGACTTGCCGTAGTTCTTCTCCTGGAACTGCAGTTTTCCTTTGGTTACCAACTCGTCGTTCTTGTAGAAGGCGACGGCCGAATCATCCTCGAGAGTTTTGGCGCTATCGCCGAAGGCGGCCAAATCGTCGACAGCGGCCGATTGGCAGCCTGCCAGCGCAACCCCGCCCACGAGCAAAAAGGTAAGGCATCTGATCTGCGATCTGATCTGAGAAGTTGCCATTCATTCCCCCAATTTTTGGGCAGCGTAGCCTTGCGTATGCAATCGCTCACGGAAAATCTTCCTGAAAAAATGCTAATAAATGAAGAATTGAAACAACGAGTCGCATTAAAGAGACACATGGTGTATGTCCGGGCCGTCTTCGACAATTGCTGCGACGTCGACATGAATCGTGTCCAGCCGAGTTTCCGGTAAGTCAACCGTGCCGGTCTAACGAATGAACGATCGGTAAGCCCCAGTTAAGCGTCGTCTTATATACAAAGAGAGAGCGGCCGCGCTCCAGTCAAAGGGGATGCCAACGCATGCGCGCTTTAGTTCTAACATTTCTCCGGCTCGGCGCATGCGGCGCCTATGCCTTGGCGGCCATGTTTCTGGCCAGCATGGTTCTGCTCGCCCATCATCCCGCGAGCGAGTCCGCCTGGTTGCTCTACATGACGATACTTCCGGTCATGCGCGAGCCGGTCTTCATGCTTCTTGACGTTGCAGGCATTGGGCTTTGGGGTGCTTCCGCAATTCTGGCGCTCGCAGCGCTTTTCGGTGTCCTTCTGGCGATCCGGCCGGAGCGATATCCGCGCATGCGTTTCGTCCATGCGCATATCGCCCTGATCGCGACCGCGCTTACTGCCGTCCGGGCTGTGCACATGCAGGCCGGCCTTTCGGGCCTCTCGCTGCCCGAGGTTTTGCGCGGCGACTGGTCTTTCCTGCCGTTCGCCTATTCGCCGCTTGGGACTGCGCTTTTCGTCCTCGTCCTTACTTCGTGCATTTGCTCCCATTGCGAAATCATCCGGCGTATCCGCGCAAAGTAGCGCGGCCATGGCGCCCAGCGTCTTGCCAGCCCATGTTCGATGGCGACGAGCAGGGCAGGGTCAGCGCGGCTGAGCGACGAGCCACTTGCGGCTGCCGCGCGTGAGCACTTTATTCGTTGCGGCTGCACCATTTGGCCGGTCATGGGCAAGATCGTTATTCCGCAGGTCCTGAAGAAAGTGATTCTACCAATGGAGGGGCTAATCATCGGCTTCTTTCAGGATAGGACACTGGACACGATCGCATTTTTCCAATGGAAGATGTAACGGTGAAGCCTACAGCGCCGCGCGTCTTATCAGACGCGCAAAGGACGCTGTAGCACTTTGAATTTCTGCATGTTTTTGTCCTTGAATCGGCTAGGATTCCAGGAAACATGCAGTAGCACTGAAATGGAATGTCTTGGAGGACAGGAAGTGGTTGAACGGACGTACTTCGCACCGAAGGGCGGCGCACCCATGCAGACGGAACTCCTCACCGGGCGCGCGGTTTTCACGGAGGCCTACGCGGTAATTCCGAAGGGCGTGATGATGGATATCGTCACGAGCTACCTGCCCTTCTGGGAAAACACCCGCCTCTGGGTCCTCTCGCGTCCGCTTTCCGGATTCGCCGAAACATTCTCGCAATATATCATGGAGGTCGGACCGGGTGGCGGCAGCGATAGGCCGGAACTCGATTCCGCCGCCGAAGGCGCGCTCTTCGTCATGGAAGGCGAGGTTACCGTCGAACTCAACGGTCGGCCGCATGTGCTTCGTCCGGGCGGTTTTGCCTTCATCCCGCCGGCAAGCGCCTGGCGGTTGCGCAACCATGGGAACGCGCCCGCGCGGTTCCACTGGATTCGCAAGGCCTACGAGGCCGTCGACGGGCTCGACGCGCCGGAGGCATTCTTCACCAACGAGGCCGACATCACGCCCGCGCCCATGCCCGGCACCGACGGCAAATGGGCGACGACGCGGTTTGTGGATCCGGCGGACATGCGCCACGACATGCATGTGACGATCGTGACCTTCGAGCCTGGCGCGGTCATTCCGTTCGCGGAAACGCATGTCATGGAGCACGGGCTCTATGTTCTCGAAGGCAAGGCCGTCTATCGGCTGAACCAAGACTGGGTCGAGGTCGAGGCGGGCGATTTCATGTGGCTGCGCGCCTTCTGCCCGCAGGCCTGCTACGCCGGCGGCCCGGGCAATTTCCGCTACCTGCTTTACAAGGACGTCAATCGCCACATGCGCCTGTCGCGATAACGGCAGGGCTCAGATCAGCCGCTCGTCGAAATTCGGGCGCGAGCGAATGAACGACCAGAGTGCCTTGCTGATGTCGGTGATCTCGCGGATCGCGTTTTCGAGACGCGCCATTTCGCGCGCGTCGAGTTGCTCGACCTTGCCGTAGCGTATCTCCTTCTCGCCTTCGACCAGGCGCATCAGCTGCGTGCTCGATATCTCTCCCTGTTCATCGAAGGAGTAGATGCAGTGGTTGTACTTGTTGCGCATTTTCGACTGCTGTTTCAACCGCTCGGTAATCGACAGGACCTGGTCGCGTGTCTCGGGCGGGGTCGCCGGCAGCTTCGCCAGGCGCTCCGTCAGGTCGATGCGCGCGCGTGTCGTGTTCAGTGTCAGAAAGACGATGATGGCCGATTCCTTGTCGACCTTCAGCAGGTGCGCGATGATGTAAATCAAAAGGCTTTCGGTGTTGGTCCAAACGTAGTTCAGGCGACCAACCAGCAAAAGCACCTCCTGAGCCGCCGCCATGACGCTTCCCCTCAGGTCTCCTTGAACGCCCGCGACATGCTGTCGGTGATCGGCTTCGTCAGGTATTCGAAGAACGTCCGTTCGGATGTGGTGATCAGGACTTCGGCGGGCATGCCGGGTACCGGATGGAAGCCGTGGATGCGGTTGATCTCGCTGGCAGGGACCTCCACGCGGACGATGTAGACGTCGCGTTGCTGTCCGCCGGCCACTTCCTCGATGGAGTCGGCCGAGACATAGAAAAGCTTGCCTTTCAGAACGGGCGTCGTGCGGCGGTTCAGCGCGGAAAGGCGTATCGTTGCATCCTCGCCGACCTTGAGCTGGTCGATGGCCGTTCGAAGCACCTGGGCCTCGATGATCAGCGGCACATTGGCCGGCAGGATCTCCATGATCGGCTTGCCGGTCGCGATCACGCCACCGGCGGTATGGAAATAGCTGCGCACGACCGTTCCGTCGACGGGGGAGCGAATGGTGGCGCGGTCAAGCACCTCGGCCGCCTCGCGGACCTGCTGGCGCACGGCATCGAGGTCGGCCTCGGCCCCTTCCAGGCCGTCCAGCGCGGTCTGCTTGTTGGTGTTGATGGCGATGACAGCTTCCTGGCGGTAGCGATCGATCTGCGTGTGGCTCTCCCTCACCTCCGATTCGAGCCGGCCGATCTCGCCCATCGCGTCGGCGATCGCCCGGTCGAGGGCCAGGAGTTCCGGCCGCCTGATCAGGCCGCTTTCGGCCAGCCTGCTCTTCGATTCGCGCTCTTCCGTCAGGATTTCCATCTGCTTGTTGAAGGACGCGCGCTGCAGATCGTAGCCCTTGGCGCGAAATTCGAGGGAACGAATGTTCTGGTCGATGAGGTTCAGCTGATCGCGCAGCTTGATCTTCTTGCTTTGAAAAATGACGTTCTGGCTTTCGATGATCGCCCGCACGTCTGCATCGTCCGCTTGCTCGGCGACGATGTCCGGTAACTTGAATGTGTCACTGCCCATCGCTTCCGCCCGAAGTCGCGCGACCACCGCTTCGAGGCGAAGGCGTTTGAGGTTGAGCATGCGCGCATTGGCGCGCGCTGGTGTCTGGTCGAGCTTCACCAGGATGTCACCTGCTCTTACCTTGTCTCCTTCGTCGACCAGCAGTTGCTCGATGATGCCGCCTTCGAGGTGCTGGATAATCTTGTTGTTGCCGTTGGCGACGAAGCTTCCCTGGGCGATGATCGCCGCTGCCAGCGGCGCCGCAAAGGCCCAGTAGCCGAAGCCGCCGAAGGATGCCGCGATCAGGGCAAGGCCAGCGAAACTGTGGAGCCTGATCGAGCGGGGGACCTCGGAATACCACTCCGCGGCATTGTGCGGATCGGCGCTTTTCCTGCTCTGGGTCATTGGCGACCTCCGCGAATGCGTGGCTGTGCCCCGTTGTGGTTCGTCGCGCCAAGTGCGGCGAGGACTTCGTCTCGTGTGCCGAACATGGCAACGGTGCCTTCGTTGAGCACCATGATCTTGTCGACGCACTGCAAGAGGGCCGGGCGCTGGGTGATCGTCACGGTGGTGATGCCTTGGTTCTTCGCATGGAGAAGCGCGCGGGCAAGCGCTGCCTCGCCATTGCTGTCGAGGTTGGAATTCGGCTCGTCGAGGACGACGAACTTGGGGTTGCCGAAGAAGGCCCGTGCCAGCGCAATCCGCTGCTTCTGTCCACCGGAGAGGGGAGAGCCGTCCGCCGCGACCACTGTCTCGTAGCCTTGCGGGAATGTGGCGATCAGATCATGCACGTCGGCAAGCACGGCTGCGTCATAGATCATGGCATCCTCGACATCGTCGCGCATGCGGCAGATGTTCGCCTTGATCGTGCCGGGGAAGAGCTGCACGTCCTGCGGCAGGTAGCCGATGCTTTCGCCGAACTGACGCTGATCCCAGTTTCTCAAGTCCATGAGGTCGAGCCGGACGCTGCCGGATGTCGGCAGGATCGATCCGACCAGCATCTTGCCGAGCGTCGTCTTGCCGGAGCCGGAATTGCCGATGATGGCAAGCGCTTCTCCCTTGCCGAGCGAGAAGGATATGCCGTTCAGGATCACGCGTTTTTGCGGCGGCGGCACGAAGAGGATGCGTTCCACGTCGAGCCGTCCCTCCGGGTTCGGCAGGCGCAGCCTGGGGAAATTCAGCGGCGAACCCAGCAGAAGTTGCCTGATTCGGCCATAGGCGGCGCGCGAGTGATTGAGCTGGTTCCAGCCCTCGATTGCGCCTTCGACCGGAGCGAGCGCCCGGCCGGCGATGATGGAGGCGGCGATGACCATGCCGCCGGTCAGCTGGCCCATCATCGCCAGATGCGCGCCCCAGCCGAGGAGCGCCACCTGGGTGAACATCCGCACGGCCTTCGAGGCGCCGGCAAACATGATGTTGCGGTCCTGGGCATAGACCTGCGCCTTGAGCGAGGCGGCCGTTTCGTGCCCCCACATCTTCACCGCCTCCGGAATCATCGCCAGCGCATTGATGATCTGCGAATTGCGCGACATCGAATCGAGATGAAAATTCGCGCGGCCGAGATAGCTGTTGGCTTCGCTGAACGATCGCGTCGTCGCCTTCTGGTTCAGATAGGCAATGATGAAAAGAACGACGCAGCACGAGATGACGATCAGCCCGAGCTGCGGCTGGATCAGATAGACCACGACCACGAAAAGCGGGGTCAGCGGCGCGTCGAGGAAAGAGATCAGCGTACCGGACGTGATGAAGGCGCGAAGCTGCTGTAGGTCGCTCAGCACCTGATAGTCGCGTCCGTTGCCGTGCAGCGATGCCCGCGCCGCGGCGCTGAGGATCGGGGCGCCGAGCTGGACCTCGATCTCGACTGCGGTCCGCATCAGGATGAAGCGGCGAATGGCGTCGAGAACGACCTGCAGAACGATCGCGCCGAGGACGGCGATCGTCAGCATCAGCAATGTATCTTGCGACCGGCTTGTGAGCACCCGGTCGGAAATCTGGAAGAGATAGATCGGGATGGCGAGCACGAGGACGTTGATCGCGACGGTGAAGACGATGACGATCAGCATGTTGCGCTGGACGGCTGCCAGGCAGTTTTTGAGGCTCTGGGCGAAATTTACCGGTCCCGTGCGCTTGTGAAATGTATCCTTTCCCTCACCGGCCGCGGTATTCTCACCGGCGTCGCGTGCGGTCGGACGGCGCTCGCCCTCCCTGAAAGGGCCCGGTTCATTGTTGATCGTTGGCGCCAATGGTCGACCAGGCCGGCTGTTGATCTCTTCGCGTTTCTCGCTCTCGTGCGCCTTCTTCTTTCCGGTGTCCGGCTGCTCCCGAGGCGGCGATCGGCCTTCGACGTCCCGATCGGACTCTTCCGGTTCCTCGACGGCAGGACTGATGGGGTTGATGGGAATCTGGGGTGTGCCGGGTATGTTCAGCTCTGGTGCGGAGTGCGACAACGGTTTGCCTCCATCGACATACCGTTTGGACAGGTCGTTCATGGCACTCCCTCGCGATTGCCGTTATGTCAGCACCGTGTGCATGACGTCGTTCCATTGACTGTCGCACCACGAACTCTCGTTGGCGGTATCGCCAGCGTGCTCGCCGACACCGGGTGCCGGGTCGTCTTCGCCGACAAATGCGATGACCTCGTTTACAAGCCCGTCCGGCTTGAAGCTCAGCGTGTCGCCATCGCGGCCGATATCGACAATCCCGGACTGGATGAGGATCGTGTCGGAATAGAGCTGGCCGCCGACATAGGTCGTGTGGCCGAAGCTGTCGTAGTCGATGATCTGGGCAACGTTGACCACCGTATTGCTGTCGACGTGAACGGTCAGCTGGGGGTCGGCGGCTTCTTCCAGAGGCTTGGCGGCCGTGAAGGTGGCGGCGTCCGCGTCCTCGAGAATGCTGACCTGCTTGATGACGTTTACGTCATAAAGATTGCCGGTGATGTAGAGGACGCGCAGGCCCGTGTAGGCCGCAAAATCCTGGTCGCGCGCCAGTGCTTCCGGCGGTTCGTTCGTGCCCTCGCGAATATCGTCAACGACCTGGTGCATGTAGTCCGGCACGCTCTCGAAGCGCTCGGCGTCGCCGATGTTCTCGATCGATCCCATATTCCAGACAAGATTGCCGCCTTCATCGAGCGTGAGGCCGTTGCCGGCGGAGATGCCCTTGATCTGATCGTTGTCGTAGAGGACCGAGACCTGGCTGATCAGATTCATGTCCAGGATGTGCCCGCCCACGATCACAAGGTCGTGCTGGGTGCCGAAATCGAGGAACGAGGCGAAATTGACGGCGACGTTTCCGCCCGTGAGGACGCTGGTTTCCACGCCGCTGGTCGTAACGGTGACCGTGTCGTTGTCGCTGACGTAATTATACTGTTCGATCCAGTGGACGATCGACAGGTCACCCTCGATGACGTTGACGTGCCAGTTCGTCGGGAAGGTCGACAACTGGTCTGCGGCACCTGTCGTCTCCCGCGCGGGCGCCTCGAAATCATGACGCTCGAAATTCGCGATGTTCATGGCGATGGTTTGCGAGGCGGCTTTGGAGGCACTCGTGACGAGGGTGCCATTGACCTCGTCGTTGTCTGCGTAGACGTAGGATTGCGAGATGACGTCGATCTGATGGTAGTCGCCCATCACAACCGTGACCGAGGCCGTTGGGCTGGCACTGACGATGCTTGCGAAGCTACCGACCTTGTTGGCCCCCGCCTCGATTTCCACCGCACCGTTGCCATCGCTATTCGGGAGAGCGGGCTCCATGACACCTCCCGTGGCGGCGGATGGGGGTGCAGAGCATTGGGGGGGCGGTTCTCCGGCGGGCAGGTAGTCGGCGAGTTCGGGAAGTGCGTCGATATGCGTGCCGTTCACGTGGACGCCGTCGATGGCGTCCGCTGCGAGAACCACTGTGCCGCTGTCATCTTCCGGCAAATCGGCCGGCACGGCCGTTCCGGGCGAGGTCGTGGTGTGGTCCACGGGCGTGGCGGGATCTTCCGACTGCTGCGGCTCGTCGGCGCGCGCGGTCGCCGCCAGGGCCTTGAGATTCGCGGCAAGTGCCGAAAGCGCCTCGGAACTGTCGATCTGACTCAATTGTGCGATCGGTGAGGCATTCGTCGCTTCCTCGAGGTATTCCGCGAGCTTTTCGGTGACGTAGCCCGTGTCGGCCGCCATCGGTGAACCGCTCATGTTGAGGACGTCGTCGTCGTGAAGGAGGTTCACCTGCTGGATTTCACCGCTGACCGAACCCGCGCCCTCCTGAACGACCGGCGCGTGGTCCGCTGCCGCGTGGTGCGGGGGCACGTGGTCTGGCGCAATGCCGGGCGGGCTTGCCACCGTGTTGAAAAGTCGGGACTCGATGTTCAAGTCGTCCAGCGAGACAGGACCGGGGGGTGCGTCGTGGGAGAATTGGGTGCGCCCGGTGATATCGAGGCCCTCGATCCGGTAGCCGGAGGGTTGATAGGAAATGTCCGGATCGTAGTCTTTCAGTTCGAAAGAACACTTGAATTCGGGTAGCGGCGTGTCGTTGCCGGTATCCTCGGGCGCGGGCTTCGAGGGTTCACTGCCCTGCTGATATTGATGCCTTATGCGTGCCTCATCGGTCGCCGTCTCGAACAGCCCAAGGAAATGCGCGACGATTTCGTTGACCTTCTGCGCGTGCATTACCCGATCCTTCCCTTCAGCCGCCAAGGGAGGCCTCGGCGGGCCGACCGGCGACCAAGGCGCGTTGAACCGATCTCAAATCAACCATCCATCTGTGCACCGGTGCGGCCGGCCAGCGCACATCCCTTCGTCTGCAATCAACCGTCGCTGTCCTGCCCGATAGAGGTCACGTGCAAGTCGCCGCCAACGACGTTGACGTCGACGGCGTTGCTAAGGAGGTTCGCGCCCTGAACGATCTCCTGGTGGAACTCACCACTTGCAAGGGTCGCGGACGCATCGGCTTTGGCGCTGGCATCAAGCTCGTGACCGACCTTCAGATCCCAGTCGGAGCTCGTGCCGAAGTGCATGCCGTCGCTGCTCTCCGCATGCCCGCCATCCGTATGCGGCGCGTTGTCGGGATTGGCATTGTTCATCTTGACGCTATAGGCATGATCCTGGTCGGCGAGGCTGTTTGCCTGCACGATGGTGAACCCGGTGTCGTTCCCGACAGCGTTCAGCGAATGTTCGAGGATGCGATCGAGGTTCAAGCCGAAGGAAAGGTCCTCTCCGAGATTAAACGTGACGTCCGCGGTGACGCCGACATTGCCGATACCGGTGGTGTCGTCCAGTGCCGGAGGCTCACTGACGGAGGGATGGTTGTCGTGGTCGTCACTGGTCGCTTTTGCGTCGACCTTGCTGGAGACGTTGTTGCCGTCGGCAATGCTGCGATGGCTTGTCGCGTCGTAGTCACCGTTTGGGGCATTGACGCTGCCACTCGCGAGCCCGTCGGCAAGCGCGCCAATCTTCAAGTCGTCATCGGTGGTGATACTGTTGTCGGCCCGAAAATCCTTTAACGGGGTATCGGTCATATACAACTCCCTTCGCAGAGGGAGCCAGCACCGAAACCCTTTCATCTTTTATAGGATTTTTGCGGGGCTGGCTCTCTTTTGAAGTTCAGGCGAATCGTGATAAAAGACAATCCGTCTGTTGGGTTCCGATATTTTCCCTTTGTATTCATAGTATAGTTGCTTGTATGTACTTCTACATAAATGGCTACGTACTATAAATATTGGTTACATCATATGTCGAGTAGCAGCTCGATATATGTACTCCGCGGCTGCGACGCATGATACAAAAGCAGTCCGTGGGTCGTGCAAACTCAAGCGCGACGATGGTAGTGTGAGCCTGAATGCGGAGGAACGAAAGACACCAATTGTGGTTAGTCTCTTGTATTCAATGGCTTTTTTAAATCTTTGGCCGTACCGGTCGATGCAGTTAAGACAATGTTAATATTTGTGAATCTGGCGTAATGCGATTGAGTATGGTTCGGTTTGGCGCTGCGCCCGCGATTACACGGGCGATTGGTGAACGACGAGAATTCATGGTCTAATTCAAATTGTTAGGATGGCATCGATCGATGCCGGGGTGGGCGCGTGGCCAAAGTCGCGCTATTCCAATTATGGTTGTCCATAGCCGGCTCTACGACTTTAGATGTGGTGGTGCATAATTCGTAATAGCTATGCCGACGGCTTGCCCATACTCCGCGCATCTCCGGCAGAGCAAAAGGCGGGCATTCCATCACACCGCATTTGCAGCCGCGGCCGTCGTCCAGAAATTCCCCTCGAAAACCAGGGGTGTTTGGCCAGGGGACCTTTCGAAGCCGATTGGCCCAAAATTGGTTCGTTTTCGAACGATTTAGACGCGAACGTGAAGAGCATCTAATCCTTTTGGGTGGTTTCGCATCCCCCATCTTTACGATACATTAGTTATCACGAATTTTTTGTTCGTTATTATTGCGCAGTATTTGAAGAAATTTTTCAAGCGCGGGCTGCTCCAAGTGGGGTTGGAACACCCATTAAAATAAATGGGAATTTCCCAAGGAGGGGATAAATGTATCGTACGAGCTCGAACCTGAGCGATTTTGAAGACAACAACAAAGTATTATCCACGAAAAGTAAGATCGTAATGCTCGCCAAGGTGGATCTGTTCGCAGAATGCCTGATGCAGGCGGTCGGCGCGCGGTTTCAGGGCCAGGACGTAGTCAGCCTGTCCGATCCCGAAAGCCTGCTCGACGGCAACCTCGTCGACGTCAGGCTGGTCATGCTTTATCGCTTGCCGGTGGCGACCTTTCCATCCGTGCTCAGGATGGTCCATGAATTCCACCCGAAGGCCGCGATCGGGCTCGTTGTGGAGGATGCGGACGCGCTCGATTCGTCGATCGCCGGCTTCGTCGATGAAGGATTGATTCACGGCGTGCTGCCTCTCAACCTTCATCTGGATGTCTGCTTGACCGTCATCGATCTTCTGATGAAAGGCGGCGAACATTTTCCCGCGGCGCTGCTCAGGCATCTTGCTCCGGTGAGGCTCACCGGCGAAGCTCTTCGCGTCGGGCGGGAAGCGGTCGTCGAAGCTTTTGTTGCTCCGGAGCCGAAGCGCGATGCCGGCATGGGTGTGCTGACCGCGCGCGAGGTGCAGATTCTCGATCTGATCTGCATGGGGACACAGAACAAGATCATTGCCGATCGCCTCGGCCTGTCGGAAAACACCGTCAAGGTCCACGTGCGCAACATCTACAAGAAGATGAACGTACGGAACCGGACCGAAGCCGCTTCCCGCTATTTCACGCATGAGGCGGAGCGCGGCATGTCCGAAGCGCGGATTGGCTCGCGCTGGAACTGACGAGGGTCGCGGCGTTATCGAACGGAAAGGCCCCTCGCTTTCGGGCGAGGGGCCTTTCCGCATGTTTTCGACGATGAAACTTACTCGGCGGCCTGCGGTCCAAGTGCGCCGCGGCGGATCTGATCGGCTTCGATCGATTCGAACAGGGCGCGGAAATTCCCCTCACCGAACCCTTCATCCCCCTTGCGCTGGATGAACTCGAAGAAGATCGGTCCGATGACGGTCTTCGAGAAGATCTGCAGCAGGATCTTCGTCATGCCGCCATTCACCACGCCTTCGCCATCGATCAGGATGCCGTGCTTCTTCATACGGTCGATCGGCTCATCATGGCCATGGACGCGCTCGCGCGACATTTCGTAATAGGTCTCCGGCGGTCCGGGCATGAACTTGAGGCCATTTTCCGCAAGCTTGTCGGTCGCGTCGTAGATCGCCTCGGTTCCGACCGCGATGTGCTGGATGCCTTCGCCCTTGTACTTCTTCAGATATTCCTCGATCTGACTGGTATCGTCCTTGGACTCGTTCAACGGTATGCGGATCTTGCCGCAAGGCGAGGTGATCGCGCGGCTGACGAGACCGGTGATGCGGCCGTCTATGTCGAAGAAGTGGATCTGCTTGAAGTTGAACAGTTCACGGTAGAACGCCCACCACTTGTCCATGTTGCCGCGATAGACGTTATGGGTCAGGTGGTCGAGATAGTAGAAGCCGACGCCCGTGGGCTTCGGATCGCGCTCGCCCAGCCATTCGAACTCGGCATCATAGGCCGAGCCCTTGTCGCCGTATGTTTCGACGAAATAGAGAAGCGAGCCGCCAATGCCGACGATTGCCGGAACATCGAGGCACTTGTCGTTTCCGGTATAGGGCTCGGCGCCCTTGGAAACGGCGTGCTCGAATGCATGCTTCGCATCGACGACGCGCCAGGCCATCGACGGGGCGCAGGGGCCGTGCTTGTCGACGAAGCGCATGGCATGAGAGCCCGGCTCGGCATTGACGATGTAGTTGATGTCGCCCTGGCGCCAGACCGTGATGTCCTTCGTGCGGTGCTTGGCGACCTCCAGATATCCCATGCGGGTGAAGAGCTCTTTCAGCTTCTCCGGCTCGGGATGCGCGAATTCGACGAACTCGAAGCCGTCTGTCCCGGCGGGGTTCTCCGCGCTGATTTTTGGGGGTGGTGCGTCGTGCGGAAACGGGCCCATCGGAAGCCTCCTCTTCATTCTTCCAAACTTCGCTGGAGTATGGCGCAGATCCGATGCATGATGCTTGTATTCTTGCGTGTTTTTGGCGATTCTACGCATGAATTGTGCGGCGGATTAGGCGAGGGCGCATGAATGGAGCAGCTTGACGGGTTCGACCTCAAGATCCTCAGCGAACTGCAGCGGGATGGGCATCTGACCAATAACGAATTGTCCGAGCGCATCGCGCTTTCGCCGTCCCAATGCTCGCGGCGGCGATCCCGATTGGAGGCGGAAGGCTATATCACCGGCTATCAGGCGCAGATCGACCGGCAAAAGCTGGGGCTCGATCTGATGGTGGTGATCTCGGTGACGCTCGCCACGCACAATCGCGACAATGCCAAGCGTTTCGGCAAGCTGGTGTCCGGTTTGCCCGAAGTGCTGGAGGCCTACGCGCTGACGGGGGAGATGGACTATCACTTGCGCGTCGTGACAGCGGACCTCGCCGGGCTTTCGGGTTTCGTCAACGACGTGCTGCTGCCGCACGACAGCGTCCAGCACGTAAAGACGTCGATCGTGCTCGAAACGCTGAAGAGTTTCGAAGGGCTGCCGATACCGGAGCGGGTGAAGGGTTAGCCGTCTTATGGCGCAACCGATTTCCTCATCGCTCGTTCGACTGCACGCAAGCCCGCGGAAAGCGCCTTCATGTCTTCCGTTCCGAGCATCGAAAGCAGTTCGGCCTGATAGCGGCTGGCGAGCTTGATCAGTTCCTTGTAGGCCTGCTCACCTGCCGGCGTCAGCGCCAGATGCTCGAACCGGCGGTCGCGACCGTCCTCCTCGCGCTTCAGCCAGCGGCGCTGCTCGAGGCTGAACACGGCACGGCTCACCTTCGTCTTGTGCATGGTGGAATGCGCGCCGATCTCGGTCGCCGTCATGCTGCGGCCGGAACTCCCGAGTGCGGCGAGCGTTCGCCATTCGGGACGGGAAAGCTGATAGCGCGCCTTGTACTGCGCGGCAAAGCGCAGGGCGATGAATTCCGCCGCCCGGTTGAGCCGATACGGCAGAAAGCTCTCCAGTTCGAACTCATCCCGCGCCATCGCTTCCTTCCTTGATAGTTACAAAATCAATAGTTACGATTGTAACCAATATAGCGACGATAAGAGGAGGTGCAAGCCATGTTGGAAAAGGCGGAAAAGCAACGCGAAGCCGGCACGGCTGCGGAACGGGCGCTCTCCTACATGCCCGGATTTGGCAACGATTTCGAGACCGAAAGCTTGCCGGGCGCCCTGCCTCAAGGCCAGAACAGCCCGCAGAAATGCGAATATGGGCTGTACGCAGAGCAGCTTTCCGGTTCTCCGTTCACCGCGCCGCGGGGCACCAATGAGCGCTCCTGGCTCTACCGCATTCGTCCGAGCGTCCGGCATACCGGACGCTTCAAGAAGATCGACTATCCGCATTGGAAGACGGCGCCGCATATTGCCGAGCATTCGCTGGCGCTCGGGCAGCTGCGCTGGAGCCCGTTGCCGATGCCTTCGGAAAAACTGAACTTCCTCGAAGGTATCCGGACCATGACCACCGCCGGCGATGTCCTGACGCAGGCGGGGATGGCGGCGCATAGCTACGCCTTCAATGCTGATATGGTCGACGACTATTTCTTCAATGCCGACGGCGAGTTGCTGATCGTGCCAGAAACCGGCGCCATCCGCGTCTTCACCGAACTCGGCAAGATGGACGTTGAACCGGCGGAAATCTGCATCGTACCGCGCGGGACGATGTTCAAGGTCACTCGGCTGAGCGATGAAAAGCTCTGGCGCGGCTACATTTGCGAAAACTACGGCGCGAAGTTCACGCTGCCGGATCGCGGGCCGATCGGCGCCAACTGCCTTGCCAATCCGCGCGATTTCAAGACGCCGGTCGCCGCCTACGAAGACAAGGAAATGCCCTGCCGCGTCCATGTGAAATGGTGTGGCTCCTTCCATGTCACCGAGATCGACCATTCGCCGCTCGACGTCGTCGCCTGGCACGGCAACTACGCGCCCTATAAATACGACCTCAAGACCTTCTCACCGGTCGGCGCAATCCTGTTCGACCACCCGGATCCGTCGATCTTCACCGTGCTGACGGCGCCATCGGGCGAGGAGGGCACGGCCAATGTCGATTTCGTCATCTTCCCGCCGCGCTGGCTGGTCGCCGAACACACCTTCCGCCCGCCCTGGTATCACCGCAACATCATGAGCGAGTTCATGGGGCTGATCTATGGGCGCTACGACGCGAAGGAGGAAGGCTTCGTGCCGGGCGGCATGAGCCTGCACAACATGATGCTGCCGCACGGGCCGGACTTCACCGGCTTCGAGAAGGCATCGAATGGAGAGCTGAAGCCGGTGAAGCTCGACAACACCATGGCCTTCATGTTCGAGACCCGATTCCCGCAGCAATTGACCAAGTTCGCCGCGGAGCTCGACACCCTGCAGCACGATTACATCGACTGCTGGTCCGGCCTCGAACGGAAATTCGACGGCACGCCCGGAATCAAGTGACATCCGGCGAAGAACCGTGACATGGTGCACTGATCTGCGCCGTCCGGCGCGGGTCAACAGAACACATCGGGAAACACCAGTCCATGAAACTCGCGACGCTGAAAGACTCCACCCGCGACGGCAAGCTCGTCGTGGTCTCGAAAGACCTGACCCGTTGCTCCGAGGTCGGCCATATCGCCCGCACGCTGCAGGCGGCACTCGACGATTGGGCGCATGCCGGGCCACGGCTTGCACGCGTCGCGGAAGGCATCGAGACTGGGTCCCAGCCGACCATGCGCTTTCACGAGCATGATGCGACCTCGCCCTTGCCGCGGGCGTATCAGTGGGCCGACGGTTCGGCCTATGTCAATCATGTCGAGCTTGTCAGGAAGGCGCGCAATGCCGAGATGCCGGCGAGCTTCTGGACCGATCCGCTGATCTATCAGGGCGGCTCCGACAGCTTTCTCGGACCGCGCGATCCGATCACGATGGCGGACGAAGCGTGGGGCATCGACATGGAAGGGGAAGTCGCCGTCGTCGTCGATGACGTCCCGATGGGGGCGGGCCTCGAAGAAGCCCGGCGGGCGATCCGCCTGGTCATGCTTGTCAACGACGTTTCGCTGCGCGGCCTCATCCCTGCCGAACTCGCCAAAGGCTTCGGCTTCTACCAGTCGAAACCGTCGTCCGCCTTCTCGCCAGTCGCGGTAACGCCGGACGAACTGGGCGATGCCTGGGATGGGGGCAAGCTGCACCTGCCGCTTCGTGTCGACCTCAACGGCAAGCCCTTCGGTCGTGCCAATGCCGGCGTCGACATGACCTTCGACTTCCCGCAATTGATCGCGCATGCGGCCTGCACCCGGCCACTTTCGGCCGGCACGATCATCGGTTCCGGCACTGTTTCCAACAAGCTCGATGGCGGGCCGGGTAAGCCGGTGGCGGAAGGCGGGGCCGGCTACTCCTGCATCGCCGAGATCCGCATGATCGAGACGATCGACAGCGGTGCGCCAAAAACGAACTTCCTCAAGTTCGGCGACGTGGTCCGGATCGAAATGAAGGATGCCGCTGGCCATTCGATCTTCGGCGCCATCGAACAGACGGTCGAGAAATACGATCGCGTCTGACAGCGCGCGAAACTGATCGGATCGGAGGCAAAGGTGGCGGAGGAAACCATTCTTTACGACTACTGGCGCTCGTCGGCGAGCTATCGCCTGAGGATCGCGCTCAATCAGCTCGGCGAGCCCTACGCCTCCGTTCCGGTCGATCTCATCGCCAAGGCCCATCGCGGGCCGGACCATCTGGCACGCAATCCGCAGGGCCTGGTGCCGGTGCTCGATATCGACGGCGAACGTTTTACTCAGTCACTCGCGATCATCGAGTATCTGGCGGAGACGAGGGAAGGCAGCGGCTTCCTGCCTGCTGACGCGATCGGCCGACAGCGGGTGCGTGCGCTGTCCTATGCCATCGCCATGGATATCCATCCCGTCTGCAATCTCGGGGTGATCGGTTACGTGATGGCCAGTGCCGAGGATGGCGAAGCAGCGCGACGCGCCTGGATGCACAAGTTCATCGGCGAGGGCCTTGCTGCCTTCGAGCGCATGCTCGACCACCCGTCTACCGGCGAGTTCTGCCACGGCAATCGGCCGACCATGGCGGATTTTTGCCTTGTACCCCAGGTCTACAACGCGCGGCGCTGGGGCGTCGATCTTTCCGCTTGCCCAAGGATCGTCGCCATCGACGCGCACTGCGCCGAGATCGAGGCTTTCGCGAGCGCACATCCCGATCGGGTGAAGTCCTAGGTCATCCCGCGCTCTGGCCTACGAGCCCCACCTCTCGCAAGCAGAGCTTTCCGGCATGGCTCGCCGTGGCCTGTTCCGTCCAGCCGATGTCGCGATTGGATTGGCGAGCCTGAAATCGTCACGCTAGTTTTCGCGTCACTGCCCGTCTAAGGGCGCGCCGGAAACACCTCTAGAGCGAAAGACCCATCGATGAAAAGCTATGTGCTGACCGTCACCTGCAAATCCACCCGCGGCATCGTCGCTGCCGTCACCGGTTTTCTCGCGGAAAAAGGCTGTTACATCAGCGACAGCTCGCAGTTCGACGATCTCGAAACGGGTCTGTTCTTCATGCGACTCACTTTCATCAGCCAGGATGGCGCGAAGCTGGAGGAACTGCGCGAAGGCTTTGCACCGGTTATAGAGCGCTTCAAGATGACGATGGAAATCCGCGATTCGGAAGAGCGCATGAAGGTGCTGTTGATGGTGTCGCGTTTCGGCCATTGCCTCAACGACCTGCTCTACCGCTGGAAGATCGGCGCACTGCCGATCGACATCGTCGGCGTCGTCTCCAACCACTTCGACTACCAGAAGGTGGTCGTCAACCACGACATTCCCTTCCACTGCATCAAGGTGACGAAGGAAAACAAGCCGAAAGCCGAAGCCCAGCTGATGGAACTCGTCGAGCAGACCGGGGCCGAATTGATCGTGCTGGCCCGCTACATGCAGGTCTTGTCCGACGCGCTCTGCAAGAAGATGTCGGGGAAGATCATCAACATCCACCATTCCTTCTTGCCGTCGTTCAAGGGCGCCAATCCCTACAAGCAGGCCTATGAGCGCGGCGTCAAGCTGATCGGCGCGACGGCGCATTACGTCACCGCCGATCTCGACGAGGGCCCGATCATCGAGCAGGACATTGCCCGCATCACCCACGCGCAGTCGGCCGAGGACTATGTCTCGATCGGCCGCGACGTCGAAAGCCAAGTGCTCGCCCGCGCCGTCCACGCCCACATCCACCACCGCTGCTTCATCAACGGCAACCGGGTCGTCGTCTTCCCGCCGAGCCCGGGGAGCTATGCGTCGGAGCGGATGGGTTGACGCAGCCGGCGACTACCGCTGTTGCTTCGCCGTTTTCCGCGGCTATAGTCGCTCTCAGATTACGCTGACGCGCACGCCTGGGGCTGAGGGCGCTTGCCCCTCACCCTAGCTCTCTTCCCGCAGGCGGGAGGGGGAGCGGCGCGGCATGCCCCTTCTCCCCGCGAGCGGGGAGAAGGTCGCGGCAGCGGGACGAGGGCCAGAAACGGCGCTCTCCATTCGGGAGGACGAAGATGAGCAATCGCGATCCAGTTGTTATCGTGTCGGCGGCGCGTACGCCGATGGGTGCGTTTCAGGGAGGATTGAAGGACCTGACGGCACCGGAACTCGGCGCCATCGCCTTGAAGGCGGCGCTCGAGCGTGCCGCTCTCGATGCGGTCGACGAAGTCCTGATGGGCAATGTCTTGCCGGCCGGCATCGGCCAGAACCCCGCTCGCCAGGCGGCCATTGGCGCCGGCCTCGGAAAGGAAACGCCCTCGACCACGGTCTCAAAGGTCTGCGGTTCCGGCATGAAGGCGCTGATGCTCGGTCACGATGCGCTTCTCTCCGGCAGTGCGTCGGTGATCGCCGCCGGCGGCATGGAGTCGATGACCAACGCCCCCTATCTGCTGCCCAAGGCCCGTGGTGGCTTCCGACTGGGTCACGGCGAGGTCAAGGACCACATGTTCCTCGACGGGCTGGAGGACGCCTATTCCGGTCGGTTGATGGGCACCTATGCCGAGGATACGGCGCAGCATTACCAATTCTCCCGGGCCGATCAGGACGGCTTCGCCCTTCGTTCTCTCGAAAGGGCGCTGAAGGCGGCGCAAGAGAAGTCCTTTGCCGGCGAACTTGTGGCAGTCGTCGATGGCGGCAAACGCGGCAGTGCCAATCTCGACCGGGATGAGGGGCCGACGAAGGCCGATCCGGCGAAGATACCGAAGCTGAAACCCGCCTTCCGCGACGGCGGCAGCGTCACGGCTGCCAATTCCTCCTCCATCTCCGACGGCGCCGCCGCCCTGATCCTGATGCGCGCGAGCGAAGCGGAAAGGCGAGGACTGACACCGCTGGCGATCGTTGCCGGCCATGCCGGCCACGCCCAGGAGCCGGCCTGGTTCACGACCGCACCGATCGGCGCCATCGAGAAGCTCATCGACAAGCTCAACTGGGAGAAAGCGAGTGTCGGTCTCTACGAGATCAACGAGGCCTTCGCCGTCGTCGCCATGGCGGCGATCCGCGATCTCGGCCTCTCCGACGACATCGTCAACATCCACGGCGGCGCCTGTGCACTCGGCCACCCGATCGGCGCCTCTGGCGCCCGTATCGTCGTAACCCTGCTTCATGCGATGCGCGCCAACGGCGTCAAACGCGGCATCGCCTCGCTCTGCATCGGCGGAGGCGAGGCGACGGCGGTCGGGCTGGAACTGCTGCAGTAGCGCGGAAAAAGACTCTTCCCCAACCCTTCCCCACAAGGGGGAGGGGCTTGGAGCCCGCTGCAACCGACTATGGACACCTGGAAATATCGAGCGAACGAATCGTCAAAATGGAGTGAGCGGACGCGGCATCGTAAGCCCCTTCCCCTTGGAGGGTTGGGGAGGGGTCTTTTTCAGGCGCGCCAACGCGTAATGATAGGAGGCGCCTCTCAAATATGCAGCGCGTGCCCCAATCCCTTGAAGGCTGCTTCCTGGAACGCCTCCGATTGCGTCGGATGCGCGTGGATGGTGCCGGCGATGTCCTCAAGGCGCGCGCCCATCTCGATCGCCAGCGCGAAGGTCGCCGAGAGTTCCGAGACGCCGTGGCCGACCGCGTGGATGCCGAGGACGAGGTGGTTGTCGGCGCGTGCGACGACGCGGACGAACCCGTCCTCGGAAAGCGTCGCCATGGCGCGGCCGTTCGCCTGGAAGGGAAACTGGCCGATCTTGATCTCGACGCCGGTCGCGCGCGCCTCGTCCGGTGAAAGGCCGGCACTGACGATCTCCGGATCGGTGAAGCAGACGGCCGGGATGCAATGCTTGTCCCAACTCCGCTTATGTCCGGCAACGATCTCGGCCACCATCTCGCCCTGCGCCATGGCGCGATGGGCGAGCATCGGCTCACCGGTGACGTCGCCGATCGCGTAGATGCCGCGCATCGAGGTGCGGCACTGATCGTCGATGCGGATGAACCTCCCGGCGAGATCGAGATCGATCTCCTCGATGCCCCATCCTTCCGTGACGGGCCTGCGGCCGACGGTCACGAGCACCTTTTCGGCAGGCACCTCGAAAGGCCGGCCGTTTTCTTCCGCGAGCAGCCCGCGGCCATCGGCTGAGAGCCGTTTGGCGGCAGTGCGCGTGAAAACATCGATGCCGAGTTCGCCGAGGCGCTTCATCACCGGCTTCGAAAGATCCGCGTCGTATTGCGGCAGGACACGCTCCATGGCTTCGAGCACGGTGACCTTCGAGCCGAGCTTGGCGAAAGCGATGCCGAGTTCGAGGCCGATATAGCCGCCGCCGATGACCGCCAACGTATCGGGAACCGTTTTCAGCGCCAGCGCACCGGTCGAGGAGATAACCTTCTCGCCGAAGGGCAAGTCGGGCAGTTCGACCGGCGCCGAGCCCGTGGCGATGACGACCGCCTCGGCGCGAATGCGCTGCAGGCCGGTCTCGGTCTCGACGTCCACGGTCTTGCCGTCGACGAAGCGTGCCTCGCCGACAACCGCCTTGACGCCCGCCTTCTTCAACAGGCCCGTGACGCCGCCGTTCAACCGTCCGACAATGCCGTCCTTCCAGGCGACGGTGCGCGCGAGGTCGATCGCCGGCGCGCTCAGCGAAAGTCCGAGCGGGCTCTTGCCGGACTCTGCTGCGCGGAGTTTGTGAAATTCCTCCGCGGCGTGGATCAGCGCCTTCGAGGGGATGCAGCCGACATTGAGGCAGGTGCCGCCGGCCTTTGCCTTTTCGACGATCACGGTGTCGACGCCGAGTTGGCCGGCGCGGATGGCGCAGACATAGCCGCCGGGACCGGCACCAAGCACCAGGAGCTTGCAGGAGATTTCCTTCATGATCGCATCATCCTTCCACGAAAATCAGCGCCGGCGTCTCGAGCAGCGTCTTCAGCCGCTGGACGAAGGTCGCGGCATCCCAGCCGTCGATGACGCGGTGGTCGAAGCTCGACGAAAGATTCATGATCTTGCGCGGAACGAATTGCGTCCCGTCCCAGACAGGACGGATGGCGATCTTGTTGACCCCGACAATCGCCACCTCCGGATGGTTGATGACCGGCGTTGAGGCGATGCCGCCAAGGGCGCCGAGGGAAGAGATGGTAATCGTCGAGCCGGTCAGCTCGTCGCGGGTCGCGGTGCCTGTGCGGGCGGCATCCGCCAGCCTGTTCAGCTCCGCAGCGCAGTCCCAGATTCCGCGCGCCTCGGCATGGCGCACGACCGGGACGGTAAGGCCGGCAGGGGTCTGGGTGGCGATACCGATGTGAACGGCGGCATGCCGATGAATGACGCCGGCGCCATCGTCGAAGGTGGCGTTGACGCCCGGCTGCTCGGCGATGGTCTTGACCAGAGCCCGCATCAGGAAGGGCAGGACCGTCAGCTTTGGCTGATCGGGCTTGCGGTCGCGGTTCATCGTCGCGCGCAGGTCTTCAAGCGCCGTCATGTCCATTTCCTCCACATAGGTGATGTGGGGAATGCGCGAGGTGGACAGCGTCATCTTCTCGGCGATGCGGCGCCTGAGGCCGGTGACCTTGATTTCCTCCACCGCCGTCTTGCGGACGAGACCGGTGATCGCCGGCGCGGGCTGGGCGCCGCGGCTCAAAAAGAGATCGAGATCGTCATGGGTGACCCGCCCGGCAGGACCGGTGCCGGTTACCTGCCGAAGGTCGACACCGCTGTCCTTCGCGCGGAGCCGGACGGCCGGCGAGGCGAGCGGTTTCCTGGAAAAGTCCAGCGCCTCGCGCGGCGCCGGTGCCGGCCTTGGCTCGGTCTTTTCGGGCTTTGGCGGTGCCTTTTCCGGGGGCGGGGCAGAGACGGCGACCGGTTCGTCGAGAACGGCTTCGGCAAGCGCCTCCGGAACGCTATCCGGTTGTGGTCCGCCGTTTTCGCCAGCGGTCTCGATCCTGACGAGCGGCGCCTTGACCGCGACCGTGTCGCCGATTTCAGCGCCCAGCCACAAAACCTTGCCGGTGACCGGCGAGGGGATCTCGACGGTCGCCTTGTCGGTCATGACCGCGGCGAGCACCATGTCCTCGCGCACGGGATCGCCGGGCTTCACGTGCCATTCGACAAGCTCGGCCTCGGCCACACCTTCGCCGACATCGGGCATCTTCAGGATAAACTCGCCCATCGTCAGGCCTCCATCACTTCGGTGAGCGCGCGGCCGACGCGCGCGGGGCCGGGGAAATAGTCCCATTCCTGAGCGTGCGGGTAGGGTGTGTCCCAACCGGTGACCCGTATGACAGGGGCTTCCAGATGATAGAAGCAATGCTCCTGCACGAGAGACACGAGCTCAGCGCCAAAGCCGGATGTCAGCGTCGCCTCGTGCACGACGACGCAGCGTCCTGTCTTGGTGACGGACTGCACGATCGTATCGAGGTCGAGCGGCAGCAGGCTGCGAAGGTCGATCACTTCCGCGTCTATCCCGGTTTCTTCGGCGGCGGCGAGCGCGACATGCACCATGGTGCCATAGGCGACCACCGTCACGGCCGAACCCTTGCGTCGGATTTCGGCCTTGCCGATCGGGATCGTATAGTGTCCCTCCGGAACGTCGCCGAGCTCATGTTTCGACCAGGGCGTCACCGCACGTTCGTGGTGGCCGTCGAAAGGGCCGTTGTAGAGCCGCTTCGGCTCCAGGAACATCACCGGATCGGGATCCTCGATCGCCGAAATCAGCAACCCCTTGGCGTCGTAGGGGTTCGACGGAACGATGACCTTCAGGCCGCAGACATGGGTGAAAAGCGCTTCCGGGCTCTGGCTGTGGGTCTGGCCGCCGAAGATGCCGCCGCCGGTCGGCATGCGCAGGACGATCGGGCAGGTGAAGTCACCGTTCGAGCGGTAACGAATGCGTGCCGCCTCTTGGGTAATTTGGTCGTAGGCCGGATACATGTAGTCGGCAAACTGGATTTCGACGCAGGGTTTCAGCCCGTAGGCGGCCATGCCGATCGCGGTACCGACGATGCCGGATTCGCTGATCGGCGCGTCGAAGCAGCGGGTCTTGCCGTACTTTGCCTGAAGCCCTTGGGTGCAGCGGAAAACGCCGCCGAAATAGCCGACGTCCTCACCGAAGACGACGACGTTCTCGTCGCGCGCCATTGAGACGTCCATGGCGCTGCGCACCGCTTCGATCATTGTCATTCTGGCCATGTCAATACCCTGCCTTTTGCCGCTGGCGGCGGATGTGCGGCGGCATCTCGGCGTAAACCCCCTCGAAGATATCGCGTACGGACGGCTTGCCGCCGGCATGCAGCGTACCGTGGCTTTCCGCCTGCTTCTGTGCCTGGATCACCTCGTCCATGATTTCGGCTTCCGCCTGGGCGTGACGCTCTTCCGACCACGCGCCTCGGACGATCAGGTGCTTCTTCAATCTCAGCACCGGATCGCCGAGCGGCCAGGCTTCCGATTCCGTCTTCGGGCGATAGGCGCTCGGGTCGTCGGACGTGGAGTGCGCGCCGACACGGTAGGTCACGTATTCGATCAGCGTTGGCCCGAGATTGCGTCGCGCCCGCTCCGCCGCCCAGCGCGCAACCGCGTAGACGGCGAGATAGTCGTTGCCGTCGACGCGCAACGCCGGAATGCCGAAGCCCAAGCCCCGCGCCGCAAAGGTGCCCGAGCCGCCGCGGGCGATGCCCTGGAAGGTCGAAATCGCCCACTGATTGTTGACGATATTGAGGATGACAGGCGCCCGGTAAGTGGATGCGAAGACGAGCGCGGAATGGAAGTCCGACTCCGCGGTCGAGCCATCACCGATCCAGCCAGCGGCGATGCGCGTGTCGTTCTTGATCGCCGAGGCCATGGCCCAGCCGACCGCCTGGACATATTGGGTGGCGAGATTGCCGGAAATCGTGAAGAAGCCATGCTCCTTGGAGGTGTACATCACCGGTAGCTGGCGCCCGTGGCACGGATCGCTCTCGTTCGAGAAGATCTGGTTCATCATCTCGACCATGGGGTAATCGTCGGCGATGAGAAGACCGGCCTGTCGATAGGTCGGGAAATTCATGTCGCCCTTGCGAAGGGCTCTGCGGAAGGCGCAGCTTACGGCCTCCTCGCCAAGATGCTGCATATAGAAGGACGTCTTGCCCTGGCGCTGCGCCATCAGCATGCGCGCGTCGAAGGCGCGCAGCGTCATCATATGCCTGAGGCCGGTCAGCAGTTCCTCATCGGACAGAAGGCCTGCCCAGGGCCCGACGGCTTCGCCATCGCGGTTGAGCACGCGGATGATCGAAAAGGCGAGGTCCCTGATCTCTTCCGGCGCGACGTCCACTTCGGGGCGAGGCACGGAGCCGGCCTTGGGTATCTTGACGTTGGAGAAATCGGGCTGGCCGCCCGGCCGGACGGCCGGTTCGGGGACATGCAAACTCAAGCGGCTGAATTCATCCATGCGGATTCCGGCCTCCCTTCCGGATTGCGCATCGCACGCAAATCAATGCTTCGGGGGAACGGCGTTGCCGGTCTCATGGCATGGGACGGCAACGATCTCGCGTCATAGCATACTCCTCCGCCCAACGCTGCCAATTGCCGTCTCAATCCCCGTTCTCCCAAGGGGATACATGCTGACAGACTGCCACGAGTTCAGGGGGAGATGAAGGGTTTTCGCGGTCTCTGCCGGCCGCCGTTTGAAGAAAGACAGAATACTGCCATTGCGTCCCGGATGCGCGACCGGAAACAGGCAGCAGTCACGGTTGCGAGAAATTTTCTTTCGCAGCCGGCTCAGTGATCGGCCTCGAAAGCGCGCCTTCAGACCGGCGGCGCGATCTCGAGCGGCGTGCCGTCGGAAAAACGCGAGAGCCGGAAATGCGAAGGATCGACGATGGGCTGATCTCCCGTGACGAGATCGGCGACGAGGTGACCGGCGCCGGGGCCGAGCCCGAAGCCATAGCCGGAAAACCCGGTTGCGATCGTCAGTCCAGGGGCGCTTTCGGCAGCGGAAATGACCGGCACGGCATCGGGCGTGACATCGATGAGCCCGGCCCAGATCTGCAGCGGCGCGGTCTGTCGGAGTGCCGGGAAGACCTTTCTTGCTTGCTCGAACGCGCTTAATGCAGAGCGCGGGTCGGGCCGGGGGTCGAGGATCCGGTGGCGTTCGAAGGCGCCCGGGCGGTCGAGCGGCACGGATGTGATCTCGAAGAGCTCGCGCCAGCTCTGCGCGCTCAAGCCAACCTGAACGGCCTCGCCCTCGGCCTTTCGCGCAGGCTGAAATTCTCGAAAGAACGCGAAACTGTCCGGAACGATTGGATGCAGGTTGGCGCCGCCGTCGGCGATGGTATAGCCGCCGTCGAGCCGCTTGCGGTAGGCATAGGTCGCTGTCGCGCCAGCGCCCTCGGGTCCGCCGTCGACCGGCGCCGTTCTGAGCACGGTGTTGCGCACCTTCAGTTGCGGTAGCCGGATTCCGAGCCCCTTGCAAAAGAGCCGAGACCAGGCACCGCCGGCAAGAACGACCGTCGCGGTTTCGATGCGGCCCTTTTCCGTGATGACGGCGCTGATCCGGCCGCCGCTTCTCTCGACCCCGCGCACGGCGCAGCTTGTTACGATATGCGCCCCGGCGCGCCTCGCGCCTGCGGCGATTGCCGGCACCGCCTTCTGCGGCTCGGCCCGGCCGTCGCTCGGGGTAAAGAGCGCGCCTTTGTAGCGGGTGGTTGCTCCGGCCATCCTGGACTGCGTTTCATCCGGGCCGATCTGGCGGCTGTCGACCCCGTGATGCCTGGCATGCGCCAGCCAGGCGTCCCGATTGGCGATATCCCGTTCGTTTTCCGAAACATACAAGATCCCGCTGCGGCGAAATCCGGTTTTGCCGCCGACGCGCGCATCGAGCGTATCCCAGATCTTCAGTGCCGCCATGGCAAGCGGGATCTCGCGGCGGTCGCGGCCCATGACGCGCACCCAACCCCAGTTGCGGCTCGATTGCTCGCCGCCGAGGGCGCCTTTCTCGCAGAGCACGACTTGAACGCCGCGTTCGGCGAGGAAAAGCGCGGTGCTAACGCCGATAATACCACCACCGACAATGACGACCTCGGCTTTCGGAGGCAGCGAATTGTCGGTGGCGACAGGGTCGAGAACGGGACCGGGCATAAGTGGCTCTTGGATTAAGTGGTATGGTGATTGTCCAGCAATCGCTGCACCCTTCCTCGCTCCCGATCAAGATCGTGCGACCAATTAGCTGGCTACGATGCGCAATTGCCACAGGAACGCAGAGCACCTGGGGCACTCGCCCAACAGACTGACATCCACCGGACTAACACGCGGCTGTTCTGTCTTTTTTCGATAAAAATACGATTGCTCGCTTGACAGATCGGCGCGCTCCGATGTCTCTTGGCGGGCATCAGATAGGCCGGAGCGCCGGCGAGTGCAAGCACGGATGAGGAGGGAAACATGGGCGGACTTCTGGCGGGCAAGCGAGCGGTGATTACGGCGGCGGCGCAGGGCATCGGCCGCGCGGCGGCCGAGGCTTTCAGCCGTGAGGGCGCCTCGGTCGTGGCGACCGACATCAATGAGGAAAAGCTCGCCGAACTCGCGACCTTAGGGATCGAGGTGGCGAAGCTCGACGTGCTCAGCGAAGAGGCGATCGCAGGCTTTGCAGCGCGTACCGGCACCATCGACGTTCTCTTCAACTGCGCCGGTTTCGTCCATGCCGGCACGATCCTCGAGGCAAGCGAGAAAGACTACGACTTTGCCTTCGACCTGAATGTGAAATCGATGTTCCGGATGATCCGCGCCTTTCTGCCCGGCATGATCGAAAAAGGCGGCGGCTCGATCATCAACATGTCCTCCGTGGCGGGCGTGCCGATGGGTGTCCCGAACCGCTTCGTCTATTCGGCGAGCAAGGCGGCGGTCGTGGGGCTCACCAAATCTGTGGCGACCGATTTCATCGGCAAAGGCATCCGCTGCAACGCCATCGCGCCGGGCACAGTTCAATCCCCGTCGCTCGAGGAGCGGATGAGGGCGCAGGGCAATTACGAGCAGGCGCGCGCCGCCTTTATTGCCCGCCAGCCGATGGGCCGGCTCGGAACCCCTGAGGAGATCGCGGCGCTCGCCGTCTATCTCGGCAGCGATATCTCCGCCTATACCACCGGCCAGGTGCATGTGATCGACGGCGGCATGAGCCTCTAAAGCGCGTCGCGTTCAATCGGACTCATCCGACGCGCTTTTGGTCATTGCTTTTTATGCATGTCGTCGTCGCAAAACCGCTGCACACTCTTGGGCGACATGCATTAGAACGTACCGTGCGGCTGGACTTCCAGAACGTGGGCCGAGACTCTATGCTCGCGGCATGCGTGACGAAGACTACAAACTCCACCCGGTCCTGCGTATCGATTTTCCGCCCGACGACCGCCTGGGGCGCGGCAAGATCATGCTCCTGGAACTCATCCGCGAGACCGGTTCGATTTCCGCCGCCGGGCGCGCCATGGACATGTCCTACCGGCGCGCCTGGCTGCTCGTCGATGCCTTGAACCGGATGTTCAAGGAGCCTTCGGTGAAATCGCAGCGCGGCGGCAAGCAGGGCGGCGGTGCCGCCGTCACCCCTTTCGGAGAGACGCTGATCCAGCGCTTCCGGGCGATGGAAGCAAAGGCTTGCAACGCAATCAAGGACGATCTCGACTGGCTTGAGGCCGTCCGCGACCGCAATGCTGTTTCCGCAGAGGAAACGGCTCGGCACGAGTGAGCCACGCCCGCGCTTAATGGTCGAGCGCCACCGTCTTGACGATCGCGTGCACTGATTTCCCGGGCGCAAGCTGGAGCGCATCGCGCGACAGGACGGTGATACGGGCGAGAATGACATTACCACCACACTGCACGCGAACGTCGATGCTGCCTTTTTCATCGGGCGACAGATCGATGACTGTTCCCTCGAACACGTTGAGTGCGCTGATGCCTTCAGGGCGCATGGTGGCAAGCATCACATCGCGCGCTGCGATATGCAGGCGAACGCCGTGGCCCGGCGGAACGAAGAGTTGCGGCACGCGCACGAGACATTCGCCCGCCCGGACGATCGTCAGATTGTGCGCGTTGTCATGGCTCTCGACCACGCCTTGGAGCAGCGCACCTGCCTCGCGCCAGTCCATCGCATGCACCGCCGCCGGCTGGCTCAGGATGATGGCCGTGTCGCCCGACGCCTGGACCCGGCCGTTCTCGATCACGATGACGCGTTCGGCCAATCGGGCGACTTCCGCGACCGAGTGGCTGACATAGACGATCGGAATTCTGGTTTCATCGCGCAGCCGCTCGAGATAGGGCAGGATCTCCGCCTTTCGCGCCTCGTCGAGCGCGGCGAGCGGTTCGTCCATCAACAGGAGGCGGGGAGAGGCGAGCAGCGCACGGCCGACGGCGACGCGCTGGCGTTCTCCGCCGGAAAGCGTCGAGGGACGACGATCCAGCAGATGGTCGATGCCAAGCATTTCCACGATCCGCCCGAATTCTGAGGCGGACTTTGGCGCGCCGGAAAACCAGCGCCCATAGGTCAGGTTTCCGCGGACGCTCAAATGCGGAAAAAGCCGGGCTTCCTGGAATACATAACCGAAGCGACGTCGGTGGATTGGCGTGAATATCCGCTTCCCGCTGTCTGCGATCACATCGCTGTCGAGCACGATCCGGCCGACATCGGGACGAAGAAGTCCGGCGATGATGTTTATAAGCGAGGTCTTGCCCGACCCCGAGCGGCCGAACAGCGCCGTGACGCTGTCGTCGGACGTGAATGCGGCGTCGATTGTAAAATCGCCGATCCGGTGGCGGGCTTCGACCTTGAGACTCATGCCGCCACCGACCGTTTTGCCGCGACTGCAGCGAAAAGCTCCGACAGCATCAATGCCGCCATCGAGATGATGACCGAGATGACGGCGAGGCGCATCGCTCCGGCATCACCGCCCGGAACTTGCGTGAAGGCGTAGATCGCCGAGGAGAGCGTCTGCGTCTCGCCCGGGATGTTGGAGACGAAGGTGATCGTCGCTCCGAACTCGCCCATCGCCTTGGCGAAGGAGAGGATCATGCCGGCAATAATGCCAGGGAGGATCAGCGGCAATGTAACTGTCACGAACACCCATGCCGGCCCGGCGCCGAGGGTCGCGGCGGCATCCTCGAGCTTGCGATCCACCGCTTCGATTGACAGTCGGATGCTGCGTACCATCAGAGGAAAGCCCATGACCGCGCAGGCAAGCGCGGCACCCGTCCAGCGAAACGAGAAGACGATGCCGAAATTTTCGGCAAGGAAGGCGCCGATAGGCCCTCGACGACCGAAGAGGAGCAGCAGGACGAAGCCAGTGACCACCGGCGGCAGGACGAGCGGCATATGCACGATGCCGTTCAGGACCGATTTGCCCCAGAAGCGCCCGCGCGCGAGCACCATGGCGGCGAGCAGTGCCGGGGGCAGGCTGCACAACATCGCGACGGTCGCGACGCGCAGGCTCAGCCGGACCGCCGTCCACTCCGAATCGCTCAATGTCATCCACCAATCCAAACGCCAATTTCCTCCGCACTCTGCGCTGTCGATCCTTTCCGACCCGCGGCACTTTGAACGCCTGCCCGACCTTATCCGTGAATCGATAATGATTTCCGCGAGCGTTTGCGCATCCCGCAGAGTGTCGCATCAGCTATTTAAGCACCGTGAAGCCCTGCGCTTCGAAAAGCGCTGCGGCCTTGGCCGACTTGACGAAGTCGATATAGGCGGCAGCGTCGGCGCTCCTGCTGTCGGTGGTGATGGCGATCGGATAGATGATCGGCGGATGACTGTCCTCCGGGAAGGTGCCGACCACCTTGACGCCCGGATCGGCGGCCGCATCCGTCTGGTAGACGATGCCATAGGGTGCCTCGCCGCGAGACACGAGGAGAAGCGCGGCCCGCACGCTTTCGGCGCCCGCCACCTTCCTTTCGACAGCCGGCCAGATCCCGAGCTTTTCCAGTGCCGCCTTGCCATATTTGCCGGCCGGAACCGTATCGACAGCGCCCATCGCCAGGCGGCCATCGCCGATGAGAGCAGCGAGGTCGAAACCGGGCTTGATATCGACGACTGTCGAATCGGGCTTTGCGGAAACGAGGACGAGGCGGTTGCCGAGCAGGTTGGTGCGGGTATCCGTTTTGATCAGCTTCTTGTCGGCAAGATAGTCCATCCACGCGAGATCGGCCGAAATGAAGACGTCCGCGGGCGCGCCCTGTTCGATCTGCTTCGCAAGGGCCGAGCTTGCCGCATACGAGGCCGTGGTCCCCTTGCCGGTTTCCTTTTGCCATTCGGCATTTATCGCGTCGAGCGCGTTCTTCAGGCTTGCGGCGGCGAAGACCGTCACCTTTTCTGCCGCACGTGCCGGAGCGAGAACCGCACCCGCCAGAGCGAGGCCCAGCGCCAGCGCCAGGGCATTGAGCCCCAAACCCGCGAGCCAATCTCTCCGTCCCCTCATCCGTGGCCTCCAGTCGTTCGTGATATTTTTGAGAATATAACGCTTCGCTGTTTTGGTTAGCGCTATATACGAATAAATACAATGCTTCCCCGCGAGGATAATCAAAAACAGTGAACCGAGGCGGCGAACATCGCGGCAGTGCTTGCGATGGGCGTTCGCGGGGCTAAATTCCCGAGCGAGAGATAAGCGAGGGACATGCCCATGGATGCGACGATCAGGCTGGAAGAGACCTGGAAGACCGCGCTGGCGCCGGAATTCCGTCACACCTATATGGCCGATCTCAAACGGTTCCTGCTGGACGAGAAAGGGCAGGGCCGGCAGATCTTTCCCAAGGGCAGCGAATATTTCCGGGCACTCGACCTGACCCCGCTCGATAAGGTGCGCGTCGTTATCCTCGGGCAGGATCCCTATCACGGCGATGGCCAGGCGCACGGGCTTTGCTTCAGTGTGCGCCCCGGCGTGCGCATACCGCCGTCGCTCGTCAACATCTACAAGGAGCTTCAGGACGACCTCGGCATCCCGCCGGCGCGCCATGGCTTCCTCGAAAGCTGGGCGCGCCAGGGCGTTCTGCTCCTGAACGCTGTTTTGACGGTCGAGCGAGGCCGTGCGGCATCGCATCAGGGCAAAGGCTGGGAGCGCTTCACCGACGCCGTCATCCGGGTGGTCAACGAGCAGCAGCACCCCGTCGTCTTCATGCTGTGGGGCTCCTACGCGCAAAGAAAGGCAGCCTTTGTCGATCAATCGCGGCATCTCGTGCTGAAGGCGGCGCACCCTTCACCGCTGTCGGCTCATTCGGGCTTTCTCGGCTGCCGGCATTTCTCGAAGGCGAACGATTTTCTCGTTTCCAAGGGGTTCGATCCAATTGACTGGCGGTTGCCGGAGAAGCCGGAGATTGCCGACGGTCCCTGAGTTGACTGATCCAGTCTTGACGCGGTCCCGCCGACGCCTGTCGCTCACAAACCTTGCGCCATTGCCTCCGATCGGCCAAAGACTGCCCGACAAGGCGCAGCGCGAGGCGGAAGAACATGCGGCATATCCTGATTATCGGCATCGGCGCGGGCAATCCCGAACACGTGACCATTCAGGCCATCAACGCCCTCAACAAGGCTGACGTGCTCTTCATCCCGACCAAGGGAGCGAAGAAGACCGAGCTTGCCGAGGTTCGCCGTGAGATCTGCGCGCGCTATGTGACGAGAAGCGACAGCCGCACGGTCGAGTTTGCCGTGCCGGTACGCCAGACCGAGGGGCGGAGCTATAGCGGCAGCGTCGACGATTGGCACGAAAGCATTGCTGCGATCTATGAGGCACTGCTGATCGGGGAACTCGGCGAAGGGCAGACCGGAGCCTTCCTGGTCTGGGGCGATCCGATGCTTTACGACAGCACGATCCGCATCGTGGAGCGTGTCAAGGCGCGAGGGCATGTGGCTTTCGATTTCGAAGTTGTTCCCGGTATCACCAGCCTCCAGGTGCTCTGCGCCAGCCACCGCATCCCGCTCAACCTCGTCGGCAAGCCGGTCGAGATCACCACCGGTCGGCGGCTTGCCGAGAGTTTTCCGGATAAAAGCGAAACGGCGGTGGTCATGCTCGACGGGGAGCAGGCGTTTCAGAACATCGATGACCCGGATGCCGAAATCTACTGGGGTGCCTATCTCGGCACGCCGGACGAAATCGTCATCTCCGGCCGTCTTGCGGATGTGAAGGAGGAGATCCTCAGGGTGCGTGCCGAGGCGCGGCAGCGCATCGGCTGGATCATGGATATCTACCTGCTGCGCAAAGGTGCCGATTTCGACGAGTAGAGGCAAGTTCGCCGCCAGCCTCGATGCAATATCACTCGCCCTTTGATCTCTCTCAAAGCGCTCGCCTGTGATATAGCGTCCATCGAAAGTGGCGGGGACCATTGCCTGTTGCCGGGAGGATTGACCAAAGCGATGACAAGTTGTGCCACGCCCAGACCAGACGCGGCCGATGCATCCATGCGGCGGGGCACCTGTCCGTCGCTTGCGAAACCGATGCAGACCGGCGACGGATTGCTGGTTCGGCTGCGGCCCGCGACCGGCAGCTTGACGCCCGCGGAACTGCGGGCGCTTGCCGTCGCCGCCGAGCGCTTCGGCAATGGCATTCTGGAAGTGACCGCGCGGGGCAATCTGCAGGTCCGGGGCCTAACCGCAGCGAGCGTCTCCAGCCTGGCGTCGGCAATCGGCGAAGCGGGCATTGCGGTTGCCGCAGGTGTTGCGATCGAAACGCCGCCGCTTGCCGGGGTCGATACGGACGAGACCAGCGATCCCCGTCCGCTCGCGCTGGCCTTGCGTGAAGCGATCGCCGCGCACAATCCGCCTCTCAAGCTCGCGCCGAAGCTCGCGATCATCGTCGACGGCGGCGGCCGCTTTCATCTCGACGATATCGTTGCCGACCTTCGTTTGAAGGCGGTGAAATCGGATGACGGCGTGGCCTGGCTGCTTTCGCTTGGCGGAACGGCGCGCGCGGCGCGGCCGATAGCCCTGCTCGATCCGCACGAAGCCGTTCCCGGCCTCCTCGCCGTTCTCCGCAGGCTCGCCGCCACGGGTGACGCGGCGCGTGGCCGTGACCTCGATGCGGAGGTGGTCAAGGACGAATTGGTGGGCGGGGCGCGTCCGACGGCGACATCAACGCTGGTAATGGAGCCGGCCGTGCCGGTTGCCGGCCTGCACACACTTGCCGACGGCACCACCGTCCTTGGCGTGGGCCTTGCCTTTGCCCAGGCCGATGCGGCCGGCCTGACGGCCTTTCTGCGCAAAGCCGAGGAACTGGGCGCGGCCGAGATAAGGCTGGCACCGGGGCACGGGTTTTTCGTGCTCGGACTCGATCGTGAAGCCGCAGCGAAAGTGCAGCGCCTGGCGTTGTCGCTGGGCTTCCGCATTGCCTCCGACGATCGGCGCAACCATATCGCCACCTGCGCCGGGACTGGCGCCTGCGCATCCGCAATGATGGAGACCAAAGCCGTCGCACGGTTGATGGTCGAGACAGCATCCGAACTGCTCGACGGCTCGTTGACCGTGCATCTCTCCGGCTGTCCCAAAGGATGCGCGCGGCCGTCATCTTCCGAGTTGACGCTTGTCGGTGCGCCATCAGGATATGCGCTTGTCGTAAATGGTACTGCTTCCGTCGCGCCGAGCGCCTACACGGATGCGAATGGAATAGGATCCGCCTTCGCGCACCTTGGTGCGCTGGTGCGGGACAACAAAGACGCTGGCGAATCGGCGCGGTCCTGTCTTACACGGCTCGGGGCCGCGCGCATCGCCGCCGCGTTTGAACAGGGATAGAAATGCCGGACTACGACTATATCCGCGATGGCAATGCCATCTATGAGCGTTCCTTTGCGATCATCCGGGCGGAGGCCGATCTTTCCGGCTTTTCCGAGGAGGAGGCCGATCTCGCCGTGCGCATGGTGCATGCCTGCGGCTCGGTCGAGGCCGCGCGCCAATTCGTCTTTTCGCCGGACTTCGTTTCCGCCGCGCGCACGGCGCTGAAAAACGGCGCGCCGATCTTCTGCGACGCGGAAATGGTGGCGCATGGCGTGACGCGGGCGCGGCTGCCGGCCGGCAACGACGTCATCTGCACGCTGCGCGATCCGCGTACCGTCACGCTTGCGGCCGAGATCGGTAACACGCGTTCGGCGGCGGCGCTGAAACTCTGGGGCGAACGGATGGGCGGCTCCATCGTTGCGATCGGCAATGCGCCGACGGCGCTCTTCTACCTGCTTGAAATGCTGCGCGACGGCGCGCCGAAGCCGGCAGCAATCCTCGGCATGCCGGTCGGCTTCGTCGGTGCGGCGGAATCGAAGGACGCGCTCGCCGAAAATTCCTATGGCGTTCCGTTCGCGATCGTGCGCGGCCGTCTTGGCGGCAGCGCCATGACAGCGGCGGCCCTCAATTCGCTCGCGAGGCCGGGCCTGTGAGCGCGGTCGAGATGGGCAGATTGATTGGTGTCGGCACAGGCCCCGGTGATCCCGAGCTTCTGACGGTGAAGGCGGTGCGGGCTCTCGGCGAGGCGGATGTCGTCGCCTATTTCGCCAAGGCGGGACGCAACGGCAATGGCCGCGCGGTGGTCGAGGGCTTGCTGAAGCCGGGCATGGTCGAGCTGCCGCTCTACTATCCGGTGACGACGGAGATCGACAAGGACGACGGCGTCTACAAGAGCCAGATCACCGATTTCTATAACGAGTCCGCCGAAGCAGTTGCTGCACATCTTCTGGCCGGGCGCACGGTCGCGGTGCTCAGCGAGGGCGATCCGCTCTTCTATGGATCCTACATGCACCTGCATGTGCGGCTCGCGGGCCGCTTCCCGGCCGAGGTCATTCCGGGCATCACTGCCATGTCCGGCTGCTGGTCGCTTGCGGGATTGCCGCTCGTTCAGGGTGACGACGTCCTGTCCGTTCTGCCCGGCACGATGGGCGAGGGTGAGCTTCAGCGCCGCCTTGCCGATACCGAGGCCGCGGTGATCATGAAGGTTGGCCGCAACCTGCCAAAGATCCGCCGGGCGCTTGCCGCCGCCGGGAAGCTCGATGCCGCCGTCTATGTCGAACGCGGCACGATGAAGAATTCGGCGATGATCCCGCTTGGCGAGAAGCCGGACGACGAGGCGCCCTATTTTTCGCTGGTGCTCGTCCCCGGTTGGGAGGATAGGCCCCGGGAGGACAGGCGATGACCGGCAGGCTTTTCATCGTCGGCACCGGGCCTGGCAATCCGGCGCAGATGACGCCTGAGACACGCGAGGCGATTTCCGCTGCGACCGAGTTCTTCGGCTACGGTCCCTATCTCGATCGTCTTGACCTTAGGGCCGACCAACACCGCATCGCCTCCGACAATCGCGAGGAGCTGGACCGCGCCCAGGCGGCGCTTGCCCGCGCCGCAGCGGGCGCGGACGTCTGCGTCGTTTCGGGCGGCGATCCGGGCATCTTCGCTATGGCGGCCGCCGTCTGCGAGGCGATCGACAAGGGGCCGGCGGAATGGCGCAAGGTCGATCTCGTGATTACGCCCGGCGTGACCGCGATGCTCGCGGTCGCTGCCCGTATCGGTGCGCCGCTCGGCCATGATTTCTGCGCCATGTCGCTTTCCGACAATCTGAAGCCCTGGGAGGTGATCACGAAAAGGCTGCGATCTGCCGCCACGGCCGGGTTTGTGATTGCGCTCTACAATCCGATCAGCAAGGCGAGGCCCTGGCAGCTCGGAGAGGCTTTCGCCATCTTGCGACAGGTCCTGCCTCCTCACGTGCCGGTCATCTTTGGCCGCGCGGCGGGCCGACCGGATGAGCGCCTCACGGTAATGCCGCTCGGCGAGGCCGATGCCAACCGCGCCGACATGGCGACCTGCGTGATCATTGGCTCTCCGGAAACGCGCATCGTTGCGCGCGACGGCAAGCCCGATCTCGTCTACACGCCACGGTCCTTTACCGGGGAAAGCCGCTGATGAATGCGTTCGAGCGCCTCATCGCAATCGCCGACCGATGGCACGTCGGCGGGCTTGTGGCGCTCGACCATGATCACCTCGATACCGAGCTTGCGCGCCGCGGCGATTTTGCCATAGGTCGCGGTGCCGCCGCTGTTCTTGGCGACGACGATGTCGATGCCATGCTCCTTGAAGAGGTCGATCTCGTCCGCTTCCGCGAAAGGACCGCAGGCGAGAATGGCGGTGACGTCCGGCAGGGCGAGCGGCGGCGTCACCGGGTCGACGCTGCGAACGACGTACTTGTGGTGCGGCGCCTTCTCGAAGTGGAATGCCTCCTGCCGGCCGATTGCCAGGAAGACACGACGCGGCGCTCCACCGAGTGCGGACACGGCCTCGGCCACGCTCTCGACGCGCGTCCAGCGATCTCCGCGTTCAAGCTCCCAGGCAGGGCGGCGGAGCGCGAAAATTGGCGTTCCGGTTGCTTCCGCCGCCGCGGCGGCATTGTGGGAAATACGAGCGGCGAAGGGATGCGTCGCATCGATCAGCAGCGCAACGTTCTCCGCCTTCAGGAAGGCGGCCAGACCCTCGGCGCCGCCGAAACCGCCGACTCGGGTCGGCAGCGGTTGCGGGCGCGGGTCGGCGGTGCGGCCTGCGAGCGAGATGACCGCATCATAGCCAGAATCGGCCGCAAGATGCTCGGCGAGCTGCCGCGCCTCGGTTGTGCCGCCGAGGATCAGAATGCGAGGTCTGTCCATGGCTGACATGTCGAACAACGCTTCGGCCATCGTCGCCCCCTGGTTGGTGATCATCGGTATCGGTGAGGATGGTGTAGCGGGTCTCGGCGACGAGGCCAAGCGGCTGATTGCGACCGCGCCGGTCGTCTTTGGCGGAGGCCGGCATCTCGAGCTTGCGGCCTCCCTGATAACGGGCGAGCGCCGGGCCTGGCAGAGCCCCTTCGAAAAATCCGTCGAGGAGATCGTTGCACGGCGGGGCAGCCCCGTCGTCGTGCTCGCCTCGGGCGATCCTTTCCTGTTCGGCGTCGGTGCCACGCTTGCTCGCCGGATCGATGCTGGCGAAATGCGCACCATTCCTGCGCCATCCTCCTTCAGCCTTGCGGCATCACGGCTCGGCTGGGCATTGCAGGACGTGGCGACGGTTTCACTGCATGGGCGGCCGCTCGATCTCATCCGGCCGCACCTGCAGCCGGGCGCTCGTGTCTTGGCGTTGACCTCGGACGAGGGTGGTCCGAAGGCGCTTGCCGGGCTCCTTTGCGACAGCGGATTTGGTCAATCCCAGGTTATCGTTCTGGAGGCGCTGGGCGGCGAACGCGAACGTATCTCGCGGCAGATCGCATCGAGCTTCGCTCTCGAAGACCTGCATTCCCTGAACGTCTGCGCCATTGAAGTCGTTGCCGATGCCAAAGCGCGGGTATTGCCGCTTGCTGCCGGCCTCGACGATGCCTTGTTCGAGCATGACGGACAGATCACCAAGCGCGAAGTGCGCGCTTTGACGCTCTCGGCGCTGGCGCCGCGCAAGGGCGAGTTGCTGTGGGATATCGGCGCCGGTTCCGGCTCCATCGCCATCGAATGGATGCTGGTGGACCCGGCGATGCGCGCCATTGCAATCGAGGCGTCGCCCGAGCGTGCTGCGCGGATCGGCCGCAATGCGGCGCGCTTCGGCGTGCCAGGGCTGGCGATAGTCGAGGGTGAGGCGCCGGGGGCGCTTCGTGGCCTCGCGTCGCCGGATGTCGTCTTCATTGGCGGCGGCGGCAGCGAGCCGGGCGTGATGGATGCGGCGATCGCTGCACTCGGCCCCGGCGGACGGCTGGTGGCAAATGCGGTGACGACGGAAATGGAAGCCGTCCTCATCGCACAGCATGCGCGGCTCGGCGGCTCGCTGATCCGGATCGATATTGCCCGGGCCTCCCCGGTCGGAACGATGACCGGCTGGCGGCCGGCGATGCCGGTCACACAATGGTCGTGGATCAAGCCCTGAGCGAATTTCTAAGAGGATTGGATATGACGGTTCATTTCATCGGCGCGGGCCCGGGTGCGGCAGACCTGATCACGGTCAGGGGCAGGGACCTGATCGGCCGCTGCCCGGTCTGCCTCTATGCCGGCTCCATCGTGTCGCCCGAGCTTCTGCAGTATTGCCCACCCGGCGCCCGCATCGTCGATACGGCGCCGATGTCGCTCGATGAGATCGAAGCCGAATATGTTCGCGCCGCAGAGGCCGGCGAGGACGTGGCTCGACTGCATTCGGGCGATCTTTCCGTTTGGAGCGCGGTCGCCGAACAGATCCGCCGGCTCGAGAAGCATGGCATCGCCTATACGATGACGCCCGGTGTGCCGGCTTTTGCGGCCGCCGCCGCAACGCTCGGCCGGGAACTGACAATTCCGGCCGTGGCGCAAAGCCTGGTATTGACCCGCGTTTCCGGTCGCGCCTCGCCGATGCCGAACAGCGAGACGCTCTCCGCTTTTGGTGCCACCGGCTCGACGCTGGCGATCCACCTCGCGATCCATGCGCTCGACCGGGTCGTCGAGGAGTTGACGCCGCTCTACGGTGCCGATTGCCCGGTTGCGATCGTCGTCAAGGCGTCGTGGCCGGACGAACGGGTCCTGCGCGGCACCCTCGGTGACATCGCCGCCAGGGTCGCGCTCGAGCCGATCGAACGCACGGCACTGATCTTCGTCGGCCCCGGCCTCGAAGCCGCGGACTTCCGCGAAAGTTCCCTCTACGACCCTGCCTACCAGCGCCGGTTTCGCGGTCGCGAATAGAGCGGGATGAGGAAAAGCGTGTGCGGTTTTCCGCCCGCACCCCGCTTCAACTTATTCAAATCGATCAGTCGGTGCCCTTCTCGCCTTCCGGCTTGTGCTTGCGCGGAACCCCGTCCTGTTCTTCGAAGCGGTCGCGGTAGAGCGCCGCCTGGCCGAGCAGCGCCAGCGTCACCGGCGTCGTCACGGTGACGAAGAAGATGATCAGCAGTTCGTGGAAGATCCAGCGGCTTTGCAGCACGGCGAAGCAGAGCATCGACGCCAGGCAGATCAGGATGGTGCCGCCGCTGGTCGCAATTGTCGGGGCGTGCAGCCGTTCGTAGAAATTGGAAAGGCGCAGCAGGCCGAGCGAACCGATCAGCGCCATCGCCGCGCCGAAAAGCAGCAGGCCGCAGACGAAGACGGCGGCCCAAGTCGGCAGGTCGGTCAGATGGCTCATTCGATCACCTCGCCGCGCATCAGGAATTTCGCAAAGGCGATCGAAGAGACAAAGCCGATCAGCGCTATGATCAGGGCGGTCTCGAAATAGATCGTGTTCGCACTGCGGATGCCGAAAGACAGCAGCATGAGCATCGCGTTGATGTAGAGCGTGTCGAGCGCGAGGATCCTGTCCTGTGCTCGCGGCCCTCTTGCGATGCGATAAAGCGCGCAGGCCATCGCCAGGCCGAGCATGACCTGGGAAAGCAGGACCGACCAGGTGATAGCGAGCTCAGTCATGGAATATCTCCTTCAACGCCGCTTCGTAACGCTTGACGGTCCCCAGCCACACTTCCTCGTTCTGCAAGTCCAGCACATGGAAAAGCAAGGTCTTCCGGTGGCGGTCGTATTCGAGCCATGCCGTCCCCGGGGTCGCCGTCATGATGCAGGCCAGGAGCGCGAGAGCGTTCTCGTCTTCAAGATCGACGTCGACGGTCAGAAAGCCGGCAATTGCGGGCACGCGGCCGGCACGCAGGATGATCGAAGCAACGGCGATGTTCGAGCGGACGATGTCGGCGATGACCTCAACAGCGAAGCCAGCCGCGCGTCCGATGCGGTGCAGACGCGATCTTGCCGGATGCAGCTTGAGCGTCACCCAGCCGAGCGCCATGCCGAGCACGAGTCCGATCAGTATCGACCCAGGCGCCAGCGACTGGTTCAAGAGCAACCACATAATGAGCAGGGCGAGCGACAGCAGCGGATAGGGGAACCAGGTGCGCATTCTATTGCCCTCCCGCCCTTGGCGCGGAAAGAATGCGCTCGCTCTGGAACAACGGGTTGAGCAGATCGTCGGCGGTGGCCTGCATGTAGCGCATGGCGGGGCCGGCCTGAAGGCTGAGGAAGATACAGGCGGCAAGCAGAACGAGAACGGGCGTGATCTCGATGACGAAGACCCGCGGCACAGTGCCTTCGATCGAGGCCCAGAAGGTGCGGATGCCGATGCGGTTCATCGCGATCATGGCGGCAAGCCCCGACAGGATGAGAAGCACGACATAGGTCCAATCGGCGGCAGACATAGCCGTCGCCAGATCGGCGCCCGGCACGTCGAAGAGGCCGCGCAGGATCGCGAACTTGGCGACGAAGCCCGACAGGGGCGGCAGGCCGGAAAGAAGCACGGCACACAGGCAGAAGCAGAGGCCGAGAACGGCCATTGTGCCCGGTATCGCGACGCCGACCTCCTCCTCTTCTTCATCCTCATCGAAGTCGCCATAGGCTTCCATCGTCACCGCCAGAACGTCGGCGCCGGCGTCGCGTCCGCGCTCGACGAGTTCGATGAGCAGGAAGAAGGCGGAGATCGTGAGGGTCGAGCTGACGAGGTAGAAGAGAGCCCCGGCGAGCATCCCCGCATGGCCGAGGCCGATCGCCGCAAGCAGCGTTCCGGAGGAGACGAGCACCGAATAGCCGGCGAGCCTGCCCATCGCCTGTGAGGCGAGCACGCCGATTGCGCCGAAAGCAATCGTCAGCATGCCGCCTGCAACGAGCCAGTCCTGGCCGAAGCCCGCCGAGGCTCCGGCGGCGGCACCGAAAACGAGGAAGTGCAGGCGGACGATGACGTAGATGCCGACTTTAGTCAAAATGGCAAAGACTGCGGCGACCGGCGGCGTCGCGGCCGCGTAGGCCGGCGGCAGCCAGAAGCTCAGCGGCCACATGCCGGCCTTGACGAGGAAGGCGATGCCGAGGATCGCGGCACCGGCTTCGACGAACTGCCGGTTTTCGGGCGTAAGTGTTGCGAGCTTGGCGGCGAGGTCGGCCATGTTGAGCGTGCCGGTGACGCCATAGATCAGGCTCACGCCGATCAGGAACAGCGACGAGGCGGCAAGATTGACCGCGATATAGTGCAATCCAGCCTTGACGCGCATGGGGCCGGAGCCGTGCAGCAGCAGGCCGTAGGATGCCGCCAGCATCATCTCGAAGAACACGAAGAGATTGAAGATATCGCCCGTCAGAAAGGCACCGTTGAGACCGGCGATGAGAAGCTGGAACAGCGAATGGAAATGGTGGCCGGCCGTGTGCCAGCGCGCCATGGAATAGACCTGGGCGGCAAGGGCCAGACCTGCCGTCAGGCAGAGCATCAGGGCGGACAACCGGTCGAGCACGAGAACGATGCCGAAGGGCGCCGGCCAGTTGCCAAGCTGATAAATGCCCGTCCCGGGTAGATTGCCAGCGTTCGCGGCGATGCGCATGAGGACCAAGGCGAGAACGAAGACGACGAACGTCGAGCCGAATCCGAACATCCCTTTCAGCATCCGATTGCGCTCGTCGATCGGGATCAAGGCCGCACCGACGGCGAGCGGCAGCAGGATCGGCAGGATCAGAAGGTGCTGCAGCCAATCAGTCATGGCGCTGCTCCCTTCCGTCGACGTGGTCGGTTCCGGTGAAGCCGCGCGAGGCGAGCAGCACGACGAGGAAGAGCGCCGTCATCGCAAAGCCGATGACGATCGCGGTGAGCACCAGCGCCTGCGGGACGGGATCCGTATAGGTGGCAAGGTCGCCGGCGCCGGCCGGATTAAGCACCGGCGGCGCGTTCACGCGCAACTTGCCCATGCCGAAGATGAAGAGATTGACGGCATAGGAGAGCAGCGAGAGGCCGATGATGACCTGGTAGGTTCGCGGCCTCAGCAACAAGTAAACGCCTGACGCGGTCAGCGCACCAATCCCTGCGGAGAGGATGAGTTCCATTACCGGACCCCCTCTTTTTCGGCGCGCGCTGCCCGCATGTGGGCGCGCGGCGCGCGGACGGATTGGTGGGCAAGCGCGATGAGGATCAGCACCGTGGCGCCGAGAACCAGCGAAAAGACGCCGAGATCGAAGAGGATGGCGCTTGCCAGCGGAAATTTGCCGACGATCGGCAAGGTCGCATATTGTGCGTGCGAGGTCAGGAACGGGTAGCCGAAGAGCCACGATCCGGCACCGGTCGCGACTGCCACCAGAAGGCCGATGCTCATCCAGCGCAGCGGATGGATGCGCAACCGCTCCTCGACCCAGCGGGTGCCGCCCGACATATATTGCAGGATGAAGCCGATCGACATGGCGATGCCGGCGGCAAAGCCGCCGCCCGGCAGATCGTGTCCGCGCAGGAAGAAATAGGCGGCCAGCAGCCCGGTAATGGGGAACATCCAGCGCATTATGACGGAGGGCACGAAGAGATACTCGGCAACACTGTCGCCGGCTGCCCGATCCGGATGATCGTCATCGAATGCATTCTGCACCCGCTGCTGTTCCGGGGCTTCCAGGCTGTCGGCCTGCGGACGGAAACGCAAGAGAAGCGCAAAGACCGTCAAGGCGACGATGCAGAGCACGGCGATCTCGCCAAGCGTGTCGAAGCCGCGGAAATCGACGAGGATGACGTTGACGACATTGGTGCCGCCGCCTTCCGTGTAGGCGCGCTCGAGGAAATAGCTGGCGATGGTGTTGGGCAGCGGCCGTGTCATGACCGTGTAGGCGATGAGCATCATGCCGCCGCCGGCCAGGATCGCGAGAATGAAGTCGCGCAGGCGCCTGAGGCGGATGCGGAATGGAAGATCCTCCGTATCCTCCGGCTGCTTGATGCGCTTCGGCAGCCAGCGCAATCCGAGCAGGATGAGCACGGTGGTGACGATTTCGACGAGAAGCTGGGTTACCGCGAGGTCGGGTGCGGAAAGCCAGACGAAGGTGATGCAGGTGACGAGACCCGCGCCGCCAAGCAGCACGAGCGATGCCAACCGATGAAACTTCGCCTGATAGGCCGATCCGACGGCGCAGGCGATGCCGATCACCCAGAGCACGGCGAAGGCCGGATCGATGCCGTGTATGACCAGGGGTGGAAGCTTGAAACCGCCGAGCACAAGCGGTGACGCCCCCGCGACGAGCGCAAGGACGACGACGAAACCCATCTGCGGCTGCAGGCGACGCGTGCCGAGGCTCTGCTCCAGCGAGCGTGCCCACTTCCATGAAAGCGTCACCAGCACGCGTTCGAAGATGCGCTGGCCCTGGAGCAGGCGGAAGACAGGCGGCCCCTCGACGCTGGTCGCAAGGTAGGAGCGCATCAGGAAATAGAGGCCGACCCCGCCCGAAAGCGCCACGAAGCTCATGATCAGCGGGACGTTCAAGCCGTGCCAGACAGCAAGGCTATACTGCGGCGTGCGATCGCCGAGGATCGAAACGACGGCCGTATGCAGAAACGGACCAATCGTCTGGGCGGGAATGATGCCGACGACGAGGCAGGCAAGCACGAGGAAGTCCACGGGCGCGCGCATCCAGCGCGGCGGCTCGTGCGGTTTCTTGGGTAGGTCCTTCGGCAGGGGACCGTAGAAGACGCCATGAATGAAGCGGAGGGAATAGGTGACGGCAAACATGCTCGCGATCGTCGCGACATAGGGTGTTACCGTATCGAGTGTGTTGATGAGGTGCGTCTCGATCGCCTCGGCGAAGAACATCTCCTTGGAAAGAAAGCCGTTGAGCAGCGGTACGCCGGCCATTGCCGCGCTCGCCACCATGGCAAGCGTGGCGGTGATCGGCATGTAGTGGAAGAGACCGCTCAGCCTTCGCATGTCGCGCGTGCCGGTTTCGTGGTCGATGATGCCGGCCGCCATGAACAGCGACGCCTTGAAGGTGGCGTGGTTTACGATGTGGAAGACCGCGGCGACGGCCGCGAGCGGGCTGCCGAGGCTCAAGAGCACGGTGATGAGCCCCAGATGACTGATCGTCGAATAGGCGAGGAGCCCCTTCAGATCCTGCTGGAAGATCGCGAAATAGGCGCCGAGCAAGAGGGTCGTGAGACCGGCCAGCCCCACGATCCAGAACCAGGCCTCTGTGCCGGCCATCACCGGCCAGAGCCGCGCGAGCAGGAAGACGCCGGCCTTCACCATGGTTGCCGAATGCAGATAGGCCGAGACCGGCGTCGGCGCAGCCATCGCGTGCGGCAGCCAGAAATGAAAGGGAAACTGCGCGCTCTTCGTGAGCGCGCCAAGCAGCAGAAGAACGAGGACGGTCAGGTAAAGCGGGTGGTTGCGGATCGTATCGCCCGAGGCGAGCACGACATCGAGGTCGTAGCTCCCGACGATCCGGCCCATGATCAGCAATCCGACCAGCATGCAAAGGCCACCCATGCCGGTCATAGTCAGCGCTATGCGTGCGCCGTCGCGGGCGTGGGCATTGTGGTGCCAGTAGCCGATGAGCAGGAAGGAGACGATGCTCGTCAATTCCCAGAATACTGCAAGCAGGATGAGGTTGCCGGAAAGCACGACGCCGAGCATCGATGCCATGAAGGCGAGGAACAGCGCGAAGAAGCGCGGGACCGGGTCCTCGGCAGCCATGTAATAGCGGGCATAAAGGACGACGAGAACGCCGATCGCCGTGATCAGCGCCGAAAACAGCCAGGCGAAACCGTCCATCCGCAGCGTGAAGTTGAGCCCGAGTTCAGGGATCCAGTCGAGCCGATAGTGCAGCACCCCGCCCGAAGCGACGAAGGGATATAGGCCCGCGGTCATCAGAAAGCAGACAAGGGCGATCGCACCGGCGAACCAGGCCGTGGCACCGCGTTGATCGGACGGAAAGAAGATTGCGATGAGGCTTCCCGCAAAAGGCGCGAGAATGAAAACAGGCAGCAATTTCCCCGCGTATTCTATCGTTCCGTTCCCCTCGTTGGGTATGCTGGAGAGTGGGACCGGGGGTCCCGGAAGTGGCGCTCAAAAGCGACCACCGCAAACGATGCCCGGACAATCCGCGAAGCGGCAAAGGCATGTGTTTTTATGACTTTTTTCCGGCCGACTGCCAAGTCGTTCAGGAAGAAAAACGCTACGGTTGGATAACTTGTCTCAGGTGCTACGCGGCCTGCCAACGGCGTTCGAAAACGAAGGTCGCGAGATCGTTGGCATTCATCGGTCGGGCGAAGGCATAACCCTGCAGACCGTGGCAGCCCAACTCCTTGAGGATGCGGGCATGCTCCAGCGTCTCGACGCCCTCGGCGATCACCTCGATGCCGAGCGAGGTGCCGATGTCGATGATCGATTCGACGAGCCGCCGCTGCGCGGGCGAGGTCAGGATCGGCAGGATCAGCTGACGATCGATCTTCAGCCGGCGCGGCGTCAGTTTCGTAAGGCTGAGAATGGAGGCGTAGCCGGTCCCGAAATCGTCGATTTCGATCTCGATGCCCAGTTCCTTGATGCGCTCGATATTCGAAAGCACCGTCACGTCGTTTTCGTCGAAGGAGATCGATTCGAGCAGTTCGAAGGAAAGCCGCCCTGCCGGTATCCGCAACTGCTTGAGGCGCTGGATCAGGCTGTCGTCGCGCAGCCGAGGATAGGAGAGATTGACCGAGACCTTCGGGATATGGATTCCGTTTGCTTCCCACCTCCAGATCTGAAACAGCGCCTGTTCCAGGACCTTCTGGTCGATCGAGGCGACGACGTTGATATCTTCCGCCGTCCTGAGGAAGGCGTGCGGGCCGAGCAGCCCCTTGGTCGGGTGGTCCCACCGCACCAGCGCTTCGACGCCGATGACGTCGAGGGAGGCTGGGCAGAATTGCGGTTGGAAATAGGCGATGAATTCATTGCGCTCGAGACCGCGAAGAATTTCGTCGGCGGTCTGCTTCGTCTGGAACACCGCCGTCTTAAGTGCGCCCGTGAAGGTCTCGTGCCTGTTGCGCCCGCGGCGCTTGGCCTCATAAAGCGCGATGTCGGCGTTGACCAGAATCTGAGAAAGCTCGTCTCCCGCGAGCGACTGGGCGGCAATACCGATGCTGACGCCGATCCGGCATTCCTGATCCTTGTAGCGGACCGGCACGCTCATCGCTTCGACGACACGTGACGCAAGCGCGGCGTCCTCGTCGCGGCCATGGCTCTGTCGGATGATTACGAATTCGTCGCCGCCGATGCGGGCGACGAAGTCACCTTCGCGCGCATTCCGGCGCAACAGTTCAGCCGCATGCCTCAGGATTTCGTCGCCGGCAGCATGGCCGAGCGTGTCGTTGATCTGCTTGAAGCGGTCGAGATCCATGTGAAAGATGCTGAGCTTCGCTCGGTCATCGAAATGCTGGCTTCGGTCGGCGAGGATCTGATCGAGGAAGCGGCGGTTCGGCAGACCGGTGAGCGGGTCGTGCAGCGCATTGAACTCCATGCGATGGCGCGCGGCTTCCAGTTCGGTGCTATGGGCCTCGGCGAGGCGCTTGGCCTCCGAAAGCGTGGCCCTCGTTTCGAAATCGGCCGTCACGTCCCAGTTGACGCCGACGATCTTCCTGCGCCCGTCCGCGCCGGCATAGGTAGAGCCGATCGCCCGGATATGACGGACCTCGCCGTCGGCGAGGCATATGCGGAACTCGGAATTGTAGGCGCCGCCGGTGGCAAGCGCTTCGGCAAATTCCTCCTCGGCGCGCGCCAAGTCGTCCGGGTGCAGCGTATCCTTCCAGTCGTCGTAAATTTCGCGCATCGAATTCCCGATGCCGTAGAGCTCCTTCATCCGGCTGTCCCACAGCAACTTCCCGCTCTCGATATCGAGTTCCCAGATGCCGATCTCCGAAGTGTCGAGCGCGATCTTCAGCCGATGGGAAAGTTCCTGAAGCCGATCCTTGCTTTGCTTCAGCGCGCGAATGTTCCTCTGACGTTCGGCCATGAGCCGGCCCGTGAAGAGCATGGGCACGACGATCATCAAGCCGCCGATCACGATCAGGAGGCGGATCTGCCAGGCGTTGGCGGGCGTCGCCGGCCAGCCGCCCTTGGGGATTGCCGCGATGCTCCAAGAACCTCCGGGGAGGGATACGCTCATCTCGACAGGGGCCTGGCTGAAGACCGCGGGATCTCCGAAGAAGACCGCTCCCTGGCGCCCCAGGCCGTCGCGACCGGCTATCGCGATGTCGATGCCGAGTGTCGACGAGACGAGGCCGCTGTCGCGGTAAAGGCGGTCGATATCGATCACCGCCGAAACGACGCCCCAGAAGCGGTTGCTGCCGCCGCCGAAATCGGTCGACACCGGAAACCGGCCGATCAGTCCCTTGCCGCCCTGGACGAGGTCGACCGGACCGGCCAGCACCATCTGGCCGGTTTCCCTGACGCGCATCACTGCGGCGCGCTGACTTTCGTTCTTGCGGTAGTCGAGCCCGATGACCCCTTCGTTGCCGGCTGTCGGATAGATCATCGACACGACCAGATCCGGGGCGGCTGCAACGTGGCGAAGCTGTGACCGTTCGGTGAAGATGCTGCGGGCAAGCTTACCGAAGCGCTCTTGCCGCATATCGGGTTCGGTGGCGATCGTGCCAATCAGGCCGCGAACGAGCTGGATATTGCCATTGATGCTGGATTCGATCCGCGAGCGTATCGGATTGAGCTCGTCCGCCACCTGCGCGCGCTCGCGTGCTTCGGAGATGACCAGATTCTGGTTATCGGCAAGGAATCCCGCGATCACGACGACAAAGGTCGCGATGAACGTCGGTAGATAGGTCGGTGTCAAAACCTTAGAGAACCAGGATTCTCTAAGGTTAACGGCACGTTTATCTGTCACAAGGTCACCCCAGAGCGGTGCATACGGCGAAGTACCGCGGAATGATTACAAATTCTTCTTAAAATTTCTTGCCTTGGATCAGTCGATTCTTGCGCTTTTGCCACGCCTCGTTGCTCGTCAGCGCGGTCCCTTCATCTCGATCATCGCCTGCAATGTTTCGAGCCTGTCGGCGTCCCGCGGCAGCTTGTCCGCGCGGAGGCGGGCAATACGCGGAAAGCGCATCGCCACCCCCGACTTGTGCCGGGTGGAACGGTTCAGGCCTTCGAAAGCGACCTCGACGACGAAACCGGAATCGGGCTCGGCGCGGACCGCACGTACCGGACCGAAGCGCTCGACCGTATTGTCGCGGACGAAGCGGTCGAGAATTTCGAGTTCGGCATCGGTGAAGCCGAAATAGGCCTTGCCGACCGGGACCAGGACTGTTTGCCCGTCGCTCTCCGTCCACACGCCGAAGGTGAAGTCGGAATAATAGCTCGAGCGTTTGCCGTGGCCGCGTTGCGCATACATCAGCACGGCGTCAATGTTGAAGGGCTCCCGCTTCCACTTGAACCAGGGTCCCTTCGCCCGGCCAGCGACATAGGCAGAGTCCAGCCGCTTCAGCATGACGCCTTCGATGACCGGGTCCGGCGGGTTCGAGCGAAGCCGATCGAGCTCCTCCCAGGTGGAGAACGGGACGAGCGGGGAGAGGTCGAAATGCTGGGGAGATGCCGCGTCGATCAGCCTGCCGAGGGCCTGGCGGCGCGCCTGGAACGGTTCGGCCCGAATGTCCCGTTCGCCGGAAAAGAGGATGTCATAGCCGCGAATGAAAGCGGGATAATCCTCGAGCAGCTTGCGATTGACGGTCTTGCGGTTCAGGCGCTGCTGCAGGTCGGCGAAAGTGCCGGTCGCCTGGTTGCCGCGTGCCGTTCCGCCGACCAGCAGTTCGCCGTCGATGACGCCGGTGAAGTCGGCCGCGTCGAGGATTTCGGGAAAGGCGCCGGAAATCTCGTCACCGCTGCGCGAATAGAGCCGCCGCACGCCGCCGATATTCGCCAGCTGAACACGGATCCCATCCCATTTCCACTCGGCCGCGAAGTCCGCCGGATCCAGCCCTTCGAGGTCGCCTTCGCCGACCGGTGTGGCGAGCATGACGGCATGAAACACCGCCGGCGTTGTCAGGACCGGCATGTCCGCTTCGCCGCTGAGCCAGAGAAAAAGCGGCAGATAGGGCGGCGTCAATCCGTGCCAAAGGGTGTCTATCTCGCTGACATCCCTGCCGCCCATTTCCGCCAGCGCCTGTTTCGCCAGCCGTGCCGAAACGCCGATCCTGAGGCCTCCGGTCACGAGCTTCAGAAAGGCGAAGCGGCCCGATGTGTCGAGTTGATCGAGCATGTCGCGGACCAGCGATCGCACCTCGGACCGGCCCGCCATCTGCAGCCGCTCGACGACCTCTCCGAGCGGAATATCGGCTGCAACGCGCTCCTCAGGTGGCTCCCAGACCAGCGAGACGGTCTCCGCGAGATCGCCAACATAATCATAGGAATAGCGAAACAGCACCTCGTCCATGCGCTCGAGCAGGAGGTCGCGGATCAGTTGGGGCTTGACAGTGTTGAGCGTCAGCGTTCCGGCGATCGCGGCAAGGGCGTAACCGCGGCTCGGGTCGCCGGCCTCGCGAAAATAGTCCGCAAGCAGACGGATCTTGGCATTTCGCTGCGGCGTCAGAACCAGCCGGTCGAGCAGTTCGGCGAAGGCCTTCATGGTTCTCACTCTCCCTCGTCGTCGTAGCCGACGAGGTGGAGGGAACGCGCCGGAATGCCCTGCAATTCGCACCAGCGCACCAGAGCTTCCTCCCGGCCGTGTGTCACCCAGACTTCGGCCGGCGCGATCTCGCGTATCGTTCCCGTGAGTTCGGCCCAGTCGCAGTGGTCGGATATGACGAGGGGCAGTTCGACGCCGCGTTGCTTGGCACGCTGGCGGATGAGCATCCAGCCTGAGGCGAAGCCAGCGAGGGGATCGGCGAAGCGCCGCGCCCAGCGATCAGCAAAGGCCGAGGGCGGGCCGATAACGATGGCGCCAGCGAAATCCCGCCGGCTCTCGCCGGCCAGTGTCGCAGGTCGGATCTCACCGAGGGCGATGCCCTCGTTCTGATAGTATTCGCACAGCCTGGCGAGCGCCCCATGGATATGGATGGGCTCGTCATAGCCCTGCTGACGCAGGAGGGCGATGACCCTCTGCGCCTTGCCGAGTGCATAGGCGCCGACCATGTGGGCGCGCTCCGGAAACTGCCTTAGCGACATCAGCAGCCGGGCGATTTCGGCGCCGTCATCCGGATGGTGAAAGACCGGGAGGCCGAAGGTCGCCTCGGTGATGAAAACGTCGCAGGGAACGGGCTCGAAAGCCCGGCAGGTCCGGTCCGGCCGCCGTTTATAGTCGCCGGAGACGACGATCCGCGTTCCATTCGCCTCGACGGCGATCTGCGCCGAGCCGAGCACATGGCCGGCCGGATGAAAACGGACGGTCACGCCGTTGACGGTGATCGTTTCTCCAAGGGGAGCGATCTGGCTCGCACCGCAAAAGCCATCGCCGTAGCGGATGCGCATGATGTCCAGCGTCTCGCGCGTCGCGAGCACATGGGCATGGCCCGCGCGGGCATGGTCGGCATGCCCGTGCGTGATCAGCGCCCGTTCGACCGGTTCTACTGGGTCGATGTAGAATTCGCCGCGTTCGCAGTAGAGGCCCTTGGGGGCGGGATAGAGCAGGTTGTCCGGTCTCATGCAGTCAAAGATAGCCGGCAGATGCGTGTCTGCCAGCTATGCGGACAAGATTTTCGCCGCCCGTGCCTCAGTGGCTCAACGAGAGCGTATCGGCGATCAGCTTCAGCACGCCCTCGGCGTCGATGCCGGTGCAGACCTTCTGGCTCGGAAGGCCGTCCCAAGGGCTCGGCGGGAAGAGGCGCGCATCCGGTCTCTGGATCGTCTGGCCATCGGCGATGCCACCGCAGACGACGCGAACCGAGCCGCTGCGGGTGCGGAACAATTCCGGCGCAACCACATAGGCGCAGGCGCAGCTGTCATGGACGATCATGCCGTCATCGACATGCTGCTCGTAGAAGGTGATGTAGAACTGCGAGATGTCGGACAGGAGTCTGGCCGGCGCTCCGCCGCGCTCGGCGATATCGACCAGCATGGCCCGTGTCATCACCGTCCGCGTGGTCACATCGAGACCGATGACGGTGACGGGCCACGGCGCCGTCATCACCACGTCGGCCGCCTCCGGGTCTCCATGGATATTGGCTTCCGCCGCCGGCGTGATGTTGCCGGGAACGTCGAAAGCGCCGCCCATGATCACGACATCCTTGACCAGCCCGGCGATTTCCGGATCGTCGCGCAATGCCAGCGCCAGATTGGTCATCCGCCCGACGGCGACGAGCGTCACTTCGCCGGGATTGGTGCGCAACGTATCGATGATGAAACGATGCGCCGGACGGGGGTCGAGCGGCAGGTCGATCGTTTCCGGCACGTCGATGTTGCCAAGCCCATCTTCGCCATGAATGCCCGTCGGCCAGCCGACATGGGGGCGACCGTGATTGAAGGTTTCGCCAAGCCCCCTGGCGACCGGCGCTGCGATGTTCCACGCCTGCTTCAGGAAAAGCGCGTTGCGCGTCGTCGTCTCAACCGAGGCATTGCCGAAAACGGAGGTGATGCCAATGAGATCGATGTCCGGGTGCCGATGCAGGAAGAGAAGCGCCATCGCGTCGTCGACGCCGGGGTCCGTATCGAAAATAACCTTGTGCATGTGTTCTTCTTTTCTTTTTTGGAAGTGGGATCAGGAGGGTGAGAACGCCGCAGACGCGCCACGATGCGGCCGGCCCCTCACACGAAGAATTTGCGGCATCCCTTTTAATTGAGCCCGGCGCCAGAGCAAGACCCGCGTGTGATCAGTCGCCATGACTGTCCCCCTGGGAGGATCGTGGCAGTTCGGCCAGAGTTCCGCAGCCACACAGGATGAATACCGGTGATCCGGATCACGCATTCTTCTTATCCCGCTGAACGGACTTAAACTTTCCGAAAGGTCGTTGACCTATCGTGGCAACGGCCTGCGGGCTTTTCTTTGCGATTTTGAAGACGACAGCGGAGCCGCAGGTGAAGGCTATTTTCAGCAGATTTCGTCCTTCCAAAAAGCTGGTGGTCATCCTGTCCGCCGCGCTCAGCGTATCCGCAGCCTCCGGTGGCGCCGCCGTCTATGTCGGCCGCGACAGCCTCATGGTCCGACTTGCCGAGCCGCCCCCATCCGGGCTCGAATGCACGACAATCCGGACACTGAAGCTCGATCATCAGGGACAACGCTGGGTCAGGATGCATGTAAAGACCGACAGGGCTAGCGGACCGGACCGCATCAGGACAGCGCTGCGCGTGGTCGGTGCGCTGTCGCAGAAGGAGAAGGCCGATCTCTATCAGGTTGTCGTGCTCGACGCGGCGGGACCGGAGGAGCGCGCTGCGGTGCGCGGCGCGGCGATTGGCGCCGAGGTTCTTTTTGCCCCCGGTCCCCGGAGCGTCAGGGGCATGGAGGAGCCGTTCCGCGCTTCCTACAATGATGGGACGGCGAACGCTTCCGGCATGTTCCACGGCAAGACCGTTTGGCTTGAGCTTGACCAAGTGCGTGCCCTGATGAGCGCCATGGAGGATCGTTCGCTCTGCATCGATCCGTCGGCAGCGACGGAAAGCGCGGAGGCTGACGAAGCCGCCGAGCAAACCATCGAGAGCGCCAAGGCGCCCGCCGGCCATTAAGGCAATCCGTCGCGACAAAAGCATAAAGCCCGCCGGATGAAGGCGGGCTTTATGCTTGGCTGTGTTTGTTCGCGTGGCTCAATCAGCCTTATGGCGTCGGGCCGGGAACAGGATAACGTCGCGTATCGACGGCGCATTGGTCAGAAGCATGATCAGGCGGTCGACGCCGATGCCCAAGCCTCCGGCCGGTGGCATGCCCTGGTCGATCGCATCGAGGAATTCGTCGTCGAGCTGCTTTGCCTTCTCGCCGCGTGCATGTGCCTGTTCGAGTTGCTCGACCATGCGTGCGCGCTGCTCTTCCGGATCGTTGAGCTCCGAAAAGGCATTGCCGAGTTCCCAGGTGTTGCAATAGGTCTCGAAACGCTCGACAAGGCGCGGCTCACCCGGCACTTCCTTGGCGAAGGGCGAGATGTCCTTCGGGAAGTGGGTGACGTGGGCCGGCTGGATCAGCGTCGGCTCGACCTTTTCCTCGAAGACGAAGGCGAGGCACTCGCCCCAGGTCCAGTCCTTTTCGACCTCGAAGCCGGCCGCGCGCGCGGCGGACCGCGCTTCCTCGTCGGTATTCATCGCCAGGAAGTCGATGCCGGTCACCTCCTTGACGGCGTCCGGCATGGGCACGCGGCGGAACGGACCCTTGAAGGAGATTTCCTTGTCTCCGTAGGTGAACTCCGTCTTGCCGTGGACCAGGAGCGCCAGTTCGGCGAACAGCCGCTCGACGAGGTCCATCACGTCCTCGTAGTCGGCATAGGCCCAATAGCACTCCATCATGGTGAATTCCGGATTGTGCCGGGTGGAGACGCCTTCGTTGCGGAAGTTGCGGTTGATCTCGAAGACCTTGTCGGTCAGCCCCGAGACCAGCGTGCGCTTCAGGTAGAGTTCCGGCGCGATGCGCAGGAACATGTCTAACTTCAGCGTGTTGTGATGCGTCTTGAACGGCTCGGCGGTGGCGCCGCCATAGACCGAATGCAGCATCGGCGTCTCGACTTCCATGAAGCCGTCATTTTCCATGAAACGGCGGATTCCGGATACGATCCGGCTGCGCTGCTGGAATCGGAGCTTCGACTCCTCATTGGTCATGATGTCGAGATGGCGCTTGCGGTAGCGCAGCTCGATGTCGGAGAGTCCATGCCACTTCTCCGGCATAGGCAGAAGCGACTTGGTCAGCATCGTGATCGATTTCGCGTTGATCGTCAGCTCGCCGCGCTTGGTCCGGCGGACGATGCCCGTAACGCCGATGATATCGCCGATGTCGATCATCGGCAGCAGCGTCCGCGCGTCCTCCGGGGTCGTGTCCTTGTGCGAGAAAATCTGGATCTTGCCGGAAGCGTCATGGATATCCATGAACATGCCGGAGTTGCGCGAGGAAAAGACGCGGCCGGCGACGGTCACGACGTCCTGCGTTTCGGTGTCCGGCTCGAGGTCATCATATTTCTTCGCGAGTTCCGCATTGGTCATCGTCCGGTGGAAATGCGCCGGATAGACGTCGCCGATCTGTTCGCGCAGGAGCTTCAGCTTCTGTGCGCGCACTTCCGTAGCGTCGGAGGAAAGGCTGGCCGTTGCTGTCTTCTCGTTCATGGTCCTGTCCTTACTTTCCGCTGCCCGCCATCGATGCGACCACCTGGGCCGCGACCTTCAGACGCTGGCGCACGACGGCGCGGCCAAGCAGTTCCATCGAATCGAACAGCGGCAGCGAGCGCTGCGAGCCTGACACGGCGACGAAGAGCGGCGCGACGATGGCCTTCAGCTTCTTGCCCATGCGCTCGGCGATCGCGCGCAGTTCCGCTTCGATCGATTCCTTGTTCCATTCGAGGATCTTTTCAAGATCCGGCTGAACGGTATTGAGGATCTCGAGCAGTTCTTCCGGCGAGGCCTTCACACCGGCAAAAGCCGCCGGCTGCAGGCCGAGATCCGACCTGAACAGGAAGGCCGCGAGGTCGGGAAGTTCGCCGAGCTTCGAGATACGCGACTGGGCGAGCTTCAGGCCCTCCTTGAGGCGGTCGTTTTCAGCCGCCCAGGCGACGACCCGTGCGGCAAAATCTTCCTCGGAAAGCTTCTCGCGGATCCAGCGCGCGTTCAGCCAGTCGAGCTTCTGGATGTCGAAGATCGCGCCAGCCTTGGAAAGGTTTTCCGGATCGAACTTTTCCGCCAGTTCGTCCATCGTCAGCAGTTCTTCGCCTTCGGCGATCTGGATGAAGAACAGGCCAAGGAAGTTCATCAGCGCTTCCGGCAGGTAGCCGAGCGCCGTGTAGTAGGAGATCGATGTCGGGTTCTTGCGCTTCGACAGCTTCGACTTGTCGGCATTGCGCATCAGCGACAGGTGCATGAACTTCGGCGGTTCGAGGCCGAGATACTGATAGATCAGGATGTGCTTCGGCACCGAGGCGAGCCATTCCTCGCCGCGCGCGACGTGGGTGATCTTCATCAGATGGTCGTCGACGACGTTTGCCATGTGATAGGTTGGCATGCCGTCCGCCTTAAGCAGAACCTGCATGTCGACCGCATCCCACGGAATCTCGACGTCGCCATAGACACCGTCGTGGAACTTGCACGAGCCTTCGGTCGGGATCTTCATGCGCACGACATGGGGCTCGCCGGCGGCCACGCGCGAGGTCACTTCCTCGGCCGAGAGGCTGAGGCAGAGCCCGTCATATTTCGGCGGCTTGCCGGCGGCGCGCTGCGCCTCGCGCATCTGCTCCAGCCGCTCGGGCGTGCAGAAGCAGCGGAAGCCGTGGCCATTCTCGACGATCTTCTCGACGTAGGGCTTGTAGATGTCCTTGCGGTCGCTCTGGCGATAGGGCCCGTAGGGGCCGCCGATATCGGGGCCCTCGGACCACTTCAGCCCACACCATTTCAGCGCGTCGAGCACCTTCTGTTCGAACTCCGGCGTCGAGCGCGTCGCGTCGGTGTCCTCGATGCGCAGGATGAACTCGCCGCCGTGCTTCTTTGCGAAGAGATAGTTGAACAGCGCAATATAGGCTGTGCCGACATGCGGTTCGCCGGTGGGAGAGGGTGCAATGCGCACCCGGACTGCTGGATCTGCCATGGTCTTTGCCCGTTTCGACGTGCTCTTGGGCCCTGCCGGAGTGCACTTCCGGCTTATGGCCGCGCATTTTATGGGAAGGAAAGGCCCACAAGGGTGCCGCACCAGCGGTATCGGCGGGCAATTCCAGTCGGCTGGCGTGAGACCATAGAAAGCCCTGCATGTCAACGGAAAGTGGACAAGGTCATTTTGTTGGAACGTTCACGGTCGTTAAGCGTTTGATCAATTGAGGACGCGGACCGTGTCAACCGGACGCGACGGAAGTGGAGAATGCGGGAATTTTTCCGGTTTCTTCCCGCAACCAACGAAAACGGTAGTCGAACTCCCAACCCGTCCGGTTCGTATCCTCACTTGTCTCCCGCAGTCAGAGAGGCCTGCATTCGCCGAATGCAGGCCTCTTCATTTGTCGTTTCGCGTGCGGCTGTCCAGACGGAAACCGCCACCCACTTTTCTGGAGTTGCTTTAGTGCAGCTTCTTCGCCTGCTGCCTTCTCAGCCGGGCGTTGCGCGCCATCATGTTCAGCATCTCGACGAGGGCCGAGAACGCCATGGCGGCGTAGACGTAGCCCTTCGGAACGTGGAAGCCCATGCCCTCGGCCATCAGCGTGGTGCCGATCATCAGCAGGAAGGCAAGCGCCAGCATCACGATCGTCGGGTTTCTTTCGATGAAGTTGGCAAGCGGCGTCGCCGCGAGCAGCATGACAGTGACGGCGACGATCACCGCAGCGACCATGATCGGCAGATGCGGGGTCATGCCGACGGCGGTGATGATGCTGTCGACCGAGAAGACGAGGTCAAGCAGCAGGATCTGGCCGATCGCTGCAGCAAAGCTGTTGATCGCCGAAGAAGCGATGAAGTCCTCGCCATGATCGCTGGGATCGACATTGTGGTGGATCTCCTTGGTCGCCTTCCAGACGAGAAAGAGACCGCCGGCAAGCAGGATCATGTCCTTCCAGGAGAAGGCGTGGCCGAGGGCCTCGAAGACCGGCTCGGTCAGTTGCACGATCCAGGCAACGGTGCCGAGCAGCGCCAGGCGCATGATCAGTGCAAGGCCGATGCCGATGCGGCGGGCGCTGACGCGGTTTTGGGGGGGAAGCTTGTTCGTGAGGATGGAAATGAAGATCAAGTTGTCGATGCCGAGCACGACCTCCATGACAATGAGCGTGATCAGAGCGACCCAAGCCTCGGGGCTTTGGGCGAGCGTCAGGATTTCCTGCATCGGCGATCTTTCCTCTCCTTGATCAAGACGATCTTGGTCGAAACGACCAAATCATTCAACATGATCGGTTCTGGCAAATTTGAGGGCGAGGAAACTGCGTTCAGTTCTCCTCGCCCCGCTCTGGGCGCGTTGCCCAGGATTCGCCGGAGTATTTAAGGACCTTCGCCGGAGTGGCAAGCGCCGGTGCCTTTTAGCGGCTGCGTTTTACCGTTTACTGTTTTATCGGCACCCACATTTCGACGACGCCCATCCCCGTGCGGGGATCGAAGCGCTCGTCATATTTTTCCATCAGGTCCGGAAGCTGGCCGTGCTCCAGCCCGGATTCCGGAAGCCACGACCCAAAAATGTGATGGGCGGTCGTGGAGATCGCCGATATGTGCCCTTTGTGGAGAAATACGGCATAGCGTTGCCTGGGCAGCTTCAGGACGGTGAAGCCGGCTGGCAGACCGTCCGTATCGTCGACTTCCACCGCGGCCATGTAGCGAAAGCGACCGGCCTCACCGTCCGACTGGGTGCAAACGCCGTAGGCGATATTGCCGCGCTGGCCGGGCACATTGCCGAAATGGGCGTTGAAGCGCTGCCAGAGCGAAGGGATGCCTTCGGTGCGATTATAGGCATAGGTTTCAGCGAGACCGGCGAGGAGAAGCCCGGGGCTCTCCTCAAAACGCGGCGGTTCGATCTTCAAGGTGCGTGCGTCGTCCATCCTGATAGGCTCCATCAGTTCGACATTCCGGACGTGCCCTTGCTTTCGGACGGACTCAGGTGTCACGCCGAACTGCTCGCGAAAGGCACGGGTGAAAGCCTCGTGCGAGCCATAGCCCGCGTCGAGGGCCACTTCGAGAATGCTGGATGTGCCATTGGCAAGCGCTTCGGCGGCGTCGCTGAGGCGCCGGCCGCGGATATAGGCGCTGATCGAGCGGCCGGTCGAAAGCCCGAAAATGCGTGACAGATGGTAGCGCGACAGGCCCGCGGCCTCGGCGATCTCATCCAGCGAAATGTCCTCCGCGAAATGGCTCTCGATGAACCAGATCGCCCTGCCGATGGCACTCATGCTCACTCCCTTACAGCGCCGCGCGTCTTGTGAGACGCGCAAAGGTCGCTGTAGCACTTTGAGTCGCTGCATGATTTGTCCGCAAATCGATTCCGATTTGAGGAATCATGCAGTGTCGACATGCACGTCATACGGCCTCACTGCCAGCCGCGTTTGATCGCAATTGCTCGATTGGCAGAGAATGGTGGTGCTGCGCGAAGCGAAGCTACTGCATGCTTCCTTGATGGTAGCCGATTTAGTCGGCGTTCGTTTTCCGACCGTAGGCGGCCAGGAACACATGGATGGCCGATCTCACGTTCTTCTCGATCCGGTCGGCCGAGGGTGCTTCGCACATGCCGAAGAGGCGACCCTTGAAGATTCCCGCCGAGGACAGTTCGATGAACTGTTTCGCGGCTATTTCCGTGTCATCGATCAACAGCGTGCCGGCCTCGACCTGCTGGTCGAGATAAGTTTTCAGGACCGTGTAGCCGTTCTCCGGTGTTGCAGTGAAGAAGCGCTGCGCCAGCCGCGGCATCCGATCCGTCACGCTGAGCACAGTGCGCATGGCCCGGATCGTGTAGTCGGACGTCATGCTCGTCACGAGTGTCACTCCGAAATCATGCAGCGCGTCTTCAAGCGGCGCGTTGTCGTTCAGAAACTGCTTGACGCTGTCGACGATGAGGCTGCGCTCGCGCGCGATCAGCGCCTCGAACAGGTCTTCCTTGTTCTCGAAATAGACGTAGAGCGTACCCTTCGAAACGCCTGCCTCGCGGGTGATATCGTTCATGCTGGCAGCGTCGAAGTTGCTCCTCATGAAAACGCGTTTTGCGCCTTCAAGGATTTGCTCGCGTTTAGCCGGATCCTCGCCGGCGGCGTGCCGCCCACCGCTCGAAGGGTGTAGTTGCTGATCCTGCAGGGATTTTTCCTGCTGTAGGCTTTTCGCTGACGTCATGGCTGCCGAACGTTTCCACTCCTTTCATGAAGATGATCTTAGATGAATTCCATCCAAAACCATAAACACGGCCGATTCGAACAAAGACAAGGGGCGGGGAGGGGCCCGCACATTTTTCTTTGCCATTTGCAAGTAATCGAACCGACCAGTTCGATTGCCTCTTGATATGCGGCGCAAAAGGCATTATGTCAAGTGCAATCGAACCGAACGGTTCAGTTCAATCCCAGCAAAAACCGGTGTCCTATGTCTGTTACCAGCACCTCCAGCGCTGCCCGTGTCCGTCCTGTCGGCGATGATTTTGAAGTCGTGGAGACTCCGGAGGCCGAGGCTCCCGCGCCCGCAAGCGAGGCCCCATCGGTCGCGGAGAAACCGGCGGCCGACGTTGCTGTACCCCAGAAGAAACGCCGCAAGCCGGTGCTGCCGGTTCTGGGGCTGGCGCTGCTCGCCGCCGGTGCCTGGTACGGCTATGACTGGTGGACCAACGGGCGGTTCATGGTTTCGACCGATGACGCCTATATCGAGGGCGATATCGCGACGATCTCGCCGAAAGTGTCCGGCTATGTCGCCAAGGTCGACGTGGTCGCCAACCAGCATGTGAAGGCCGGTGATCCGTTGGTTACGCTCGATGACGGCGACTATCGCATCGCTGCGGAGCAGGCCGAGGCGCAGATCGCCACGCAGAAGCTGGCGCTCAGCCGCTTCGATGCGCAGATTGCCGGTGCCAAGGCGAGCCTCAGCCAGGCCGAAGCCCAGAAGACAGCGTTTGAGGCAACCGTCCGCGGCGCCGAACTGACGCAGAAGCGCGCCAGCGATCTCCAGTCCAAGGCCGTCGGTACCGTCGCCTCACGCGACAATGCCGATGTCGCGCTCGATCAGGCGCGCGCAAATCTCGCCGGTGCCGAAGCCAACATCGCTGCGGCCAAGGCGAATATCACCGTGCTCGAGGCGCAACGCACCGAAGCGCAAAGCACGATCCGTTCGCTGGAGCTCGCGCGCGACAAGGCCAATCGCGACCTGGGCTTCACGGTGCTGAAGGCACCCTATGACGGCGTCGTCGGCAATGTCGCGGTTCAGGTCGGCGATCTCGTTTCCGCCGGACAGCGTCTCGCGGCCCTAGTTCCGGTGGACCAGCTCTACGTCGATGCCAACTTCAAGGAAACGCAGATCGCGCATCTTGTGCCGGGCTCCAAGGTCCAGATCCATGTCGACGCCTATGACGAACATCCGATCGAAGGCACGGTCGCCTCGATTGCGCCTGCATCCGGCTCGGTCTTCTCGCTGCTGCCTGCGGAAAATGCGACCGGCAACTTCACCAAGGTCATCCAGCGCGTTCCGGTGCGCATCAAAATTCCGGCCGATGTGCTGGCCGAAGGGCATCTGCGCGCGGGCTTGAGCGTCGTCGTCGACGTCGATACCCGCACGGCGCCCGATCAGTCGAAAGTGGCTGCAGCAAAGTAAGGCCGCATAGCGGACGAGGAGTGCGGAGATGGCCGCAACGGCAACGGCAGGCTCGGTCGCAGCAAGCGCGCCCAGAGCCGAGGAACATATGGACCCGAGACGGCTGATCGCCTTCTTTGCGATGGTGGTCGGCATGTTCATGGCGATCCTCGACATTCAGATCGTGTCGGCCTCGCTCGCCGAGATCCAGGCCGGCCTTTCGGCCGGATCGGACGAGATCGGCTGGGTGCAGACCGCCTATCTCATCGCCGAAGTCATCATGATCCCGTTGTCGGGCACGCTCGCCCGCATCGTCTCGACGCGGGTGCTGTTTTCCGTCGCCGCGGCCGGCTTCACCGCATCGAGCGCACTCGCGGCGACCGCCACCAATATCGACCAGATGATCGTCTACCGGGCGATCCAGGGCTTTATCGGCGGCGGCATGATCCCATCGGTCTTCGCCGCCGCCTTCACGATCTTCCCGCCGTCGAAGCGCAATGTCGTGTCGCCGATCATCGGCCTCATCGCAACGCTTGCGCCCACCATCGGGCCGACGGTCGGCGGCTATCTCAGCCACGCCTTCTCCTGGCACTGGCTGTTCCTTGTCAACGTCATTCCCGGCATCATCGTCGCGACACTCACGTGGACCTTCATCGACTTCGACAAGCCCGAGCTGGGGCTGATGAAGAAATTCGACTGGTGGGGGCTCATCTCCATGGCGGTCTTCCTCGGCTCGCTCGAATATGTGCTGGAGGAGGGCAATGCCAACGACTGGTTCAATGACGACCATATCGTTATCGGCGCGGTTGCCGCAGCGCTTGCTGCCGCCGTGTTCTTCTACCGCGCCTTCAAGGTCGAGTTCCCGGTGGTCGATCTCAGGGCTTTCAGCAATCGCAACTTCGCCTTCGGCTCGCTCTTCTCCTTCGTCATGGGCATCGGCCTTTATGGTCTTACATATCTCTACCCGCTCTATCTCGGGCGCATCCGCGGCTACGATTCGCTGATGATCGGCGAGACCATGTTCGTCTCCGGCCTTGCAATGTTCTTCACCGCGCCGGTCGCCGGCTTTCTTTCGGGTCGACTCGACCCGCGGGTGCTGATGACCGTCGGCTTTGCCGGCTTTGCGGCCGGCACTTGGACGATGAGCCAATTGACCGCCGACTGGGATTTCTGGGAACTGCTCGTGCCGCAGATCCTGCGCGGCTGCTCGCTGATGCTCTGCATGGTGCCGATCAACAACATCGCGCTCGGCACGCTGCCGCCCGCCCGCATACGCAATGCGTCCGGCCTCTATAACCTGACGCGCAATCTCGGCGGCGCCGTCGGCCTTGCGGTCATCAACACCATCCTGACGCAGCGCCAGGATTTCCACTATGCCCGGCTTGCCGAGCACATCCAGTGGGGCAACCCGGAGGCGGTCGAGCAGCTCCGCAACATGGCCTCGAATTTTACCGCGCATGGCCTCGATGGAGCGACGATCGCGATCAAGCAACTGGCGGCGATGGTTCAGAAGCAGGCGGTGATCCTGTCCTTTGTCGACGTCTTCGTAATCCTGACGGTGCTGTTCCTGTCGCTGATCATCGGCGTCATGATGATCAGCAAGCCGCAGGGCGCCGGCCCCGGCGGCAGCGGCCACTGACGGTACATGCGGCGCGCTTTACGTGCCGCATCGCGTACTGCACACTCCATGGCGGATGAGGCTGATGGGCTATCCAATTCCGGTCGTGCCGGAAGCGGGACTTCGCTGCGGGAGGTGTTCAGCGTGAGCAATCCGGATTGCTGCGGTCTGTCCCGGCGCACCTTTCTCGCGGCAGCTGCAGGCGCGGGTCTGTCGATCGGCGCTCGTATCCGTGCAGCCAACGCGTGGCCCCCGGTCGACGCCACCTTTCTCTTCTCCGCAGACATCCACGCCTGCGTCGTTTCCACCGAAGGGCTGGCGCCGGACTGCGAGGCGGAGGGCAAGACCGACGCCAGCCTCTTGCGCCATGTCGCGGCGCTCAACGCAATTTCCGTGCAGAACTGGCCGGCGACGATCGACGGGGAGCCAAGCGGCCTCGCTAGTGCCGGGCAGAAAATCGGCCGCCCGCTCGGCCTCGTTCTCGGCGGCGACATCACCGACGATGGCGGCGGTCAGGTTCGCCAGCCGCGCGAGGGACGGCAGCTGCAGCAGTTCCAGAGCCGGTACGAGCAAGGTCCGGGTCCGCAGCACATTCACTTTCCGGCCTATGTCGGACTCGGGAACCACGATCTCGACCAGGACGGCCTGCCACCGAACGTCGACTGGTACCGCCAGGAGCTGCGCGATTATGTGGAGCTTACCCACCGCCAGACCGTGTTCTACAAGCCGCCCGTACCGGTGACGAACTACGATCCGTTGTCGGACAATTATTCCTGGGACTGGGGTGGCCTCCATCTGGTCCAACTGCAGCGCTTCGGCGGCGACGAGAACAAGGGCGCGGTGAGCGGCCTCGGCTGGCTCAAGGGGGACCTTGCATACTACGCCGCCGATGGCCGGCCGGTCGTGCTGTTCCAGCATTATGGCTGGGACCCGTTTTCAACGGAGGTCTGGGACACGACGGCGGAGGCCTTCGATGATCGGGGAGAGGGGAGACCTCATTGGTGGGGCCCGGAGCAGCGCCAGACGTTACTCGACGTGCTAAAGGGCTACAACGTTGTCGGCCTCTTCCACGGGCATGAACATAACCGGGTCATGGCCTACCGCGCCGACGGGATCGATCTTTTCAAGCCGAAGGCGGCCTATCTCGGCGGCTTTGCCGTCGTTCGCATCACGGACGCCTTCATGGACGTCGCTTTCGGCGAAGCTCAGGGCGAGGCTGGCGGCATCGTTTTCACCCGCGCCTTCAGCAAACGTTCCAGCTGAAAAAACCTCCGCCGGAAGATGGCAGATCCGGTTTCGTCCACGGGCTCTGACTTTTTGATTTACGTACATCAAAAATTCCTCTAAGGGGTTCCCGGGGAGGAAGGGATGCGACCAACGGTTCACGATATCGCAGCGAAAGCGGGCGTCAGCCTGGCGACGGTCGACCGGGTTCTCAACAATCGCCCAGGTGTGAGAAGCGTCACGCGTGACAAGGTCGAGCGCGCGATTGCCACGCTCGGCTATGTGCGCGACGTCGCCGCCGCCAACCTCGCCAAGGGTCGTAACTACCCCCTCGTATTCATCCTGCCGGAGGGCGATAATTCCTTCATGCGCGGTCTCGAGGGCGAGGTGCGTGCCGCAATGGCGCGGTCCGCTTCAGAGCGAACGCAGATAACCATTCTTCCCGTGCCGGCCTTTGACGCGCAGGCCCTCGTGCAGGCGCTATGGGAGGCGCATCAGCGCCGGCCGGCCGGGATTGCGGTCGTCGCCGTCGACGCGCCCGAGGTGGCCGAAGCGGTGAAGCAACTGCGGGACACCGGCATTACGGTCGTAACGCTCGTGTCGGACCTGCCGGGATCGGGACGCGACCATTTTGCCGGCGTCGACAACATTGCGGCTGGACGCACGGCCGGAACCTTGATGGGCCGCTTTACCGGTGGCCGTGCGGGTCCGATCGCCGTGCTGGCTGGCTCGATGCTCGTGCGCGACCATCGCGAGCGGCTGGAGGGTTTCAGCGCCGTCATGGCCGAGGAATTTCCGGCGCGCCAGCTGCTTCCGGTGATCGAGGGACAGGACGATCCGGTCCTCGTCGAAAATCTGGTGCGCGCGCTTATCGAGCGCGAGCCGGATCTGGCGGGCATCTACAGCCTCGGTGCCGGCAATCGCGGTCTCGTCGCTGCGCTCGAGCAGACCGGCAAGAGCAAGACGATCTGCACCATCGCCCACGAGCTGACGCCGCACAGCCGCGCCGCGCTTAGCTCCGGCACGATCGACGCCGTGCTCAACCAGGATGCCGGGCACGAGGTGAGAAGCGCGATCCGCGTTCTGAAGGCCAAGGCCGACGGGCTCGCCGTGATCGAGGCGCAGGAACGCATCCGCATCGACATTTTCCTGAAGGACAACCTGCCGATCGAGCAGGCATAGGAGGACACTCATGTATCTCGGACTGGATCTCGGCACGTCCGGTGTCAAGGCGATGCTGATCGATGGCGAGCAGAAGATCATCGGCTCGGCATCGGGAGCGCTCGACGTTTCCCGGCCGCATCCCGGCTGGTCGGAGCAGGATCCGGCCGACTGGATCCGCGCCACGGAGGAGGCGATTGCCGGCCTCAAGACGGCGCATCCGGACGCGCTTGCCGCCGTCCGCGGCATCGGCCTCTCCGGCCAGATGCACGGCGCGACGCTGCTCGACGAGAATGACGCGGTGCTTCGTCCCTGCATTCTGTGGAACGATACCCGCAGCTTCCGCCAGGCCGCGGTCCTCGACAGCGACCCGCAGTTCCGTGCCCTGACCGGCAATATCGTTTTTCCGGGTTTCACCGCTCCGAAGCTCGCCTGGGTGCGCGAGAACGAGCCGGAAATTTTCACCAAGGTGCGCTGGGTCCTGCTCCCCAAGGATTATCTCCGCCTGTGGCTGACCGGCGAACATATGTCGGAAATGTCCGATTCCGCCGGCACATCCTGGCTCGACACGGGCAAGCGCAAATGGTCGGAGGGCCTGCTGGCGGCGACCCATCTCGAAGAACGGCAGATGCCGGATCTCGTCGAGGGCACGGACAGCGCCGGCTCGCTCCGGCCGAAGCTTGCGAGCCGCTGGGGCATGGGCGCGGGAGTCGTCGTTGCAGGGGGCGCCGGCGACAATGCGGCCTCTGCCTGCGGCATGGGCACGGTCGCCGAGGGGCAGGCGTTCGTGTCGCTCGGCACTTCCGGCGTGCTTTTCGCCGCCAATGCGAGCTACCTTCCCAATCCGGAAAGCGCAGTCCATGCCTTCTGCCACGCGCTGCCGAACACCTGGCACCAGATGGGTGTCATCCTCTCGGCGACCGATGCGCTCAACTGGCATTCGGGCGTCACCGGCAAGAGCGCCGCAGAACTCACCAGTGAACTCGGCGACGTCCTGAAGGCGCCCGGCTCCGTCACGTTCCTTCCCTATCTTTCCGGCGAGCGCACGCCACACAATGATGCGGCGATCCGCGGCGCCTTTGCGGGACTCGGCCACGAAAGCTCGCGTGCGGTGCTGACGCAGGCGGTGCTCGAAGGCGTCTCCTTCGCCATCCGCGACAGCCTGGAGGCGCTCCGCGCGGCTGGCACGAGACTCCAGCGCGTAACCGCGATCGGCGGCGGCTCGCGTTCACGCTACTGGCTGAAGTCCATCGCGACGGCGCTCAACCTTCCGGTCGATCTGCCGGCGGACGGCGATTTCGGTGCGGCTTTCGGCGCCGCGCGCCTCGGCCTCATCGCCGCGACCGGCGCCGATCCTGTCGCAACCTGCTTCGCACCGGCAACGGCCGAAACCATCGCGCCGGAAGCGTCATTGGTTTCGGCCTATGAGGATGCCTATCAGCGTTATCGTCGCCTCTATCCGGCGATCAGGGATGCGACGCTATGATCAGCCGCGGCACATCCGGCAGCGATCGGGCGGCGCAGGCGCGCGCCGCCAAAGTCGCGCGTCAGGTCAAGTCTCGCCTATTGCGCCGGGATTTTGTCGAGGAAGCCGGTCACCTGTTTCAGCCGGCCATCCTCGATGAGGCCGAAATCCGTGCCCTCGATAACGGAGGTTCCGTTCGGCCCGAGCGTCCAGGAAAAGCGGATCCTGTCGGAGAACCCGTCCGGCTTGCCCTTGAGGGCGAAGCGGAAGCCGGGGAACTGGTGTTGCACGCCGGCAATCAGCGTGTTGATCGCCTCGCGGCCCTCGCCCTGCATGACGGGGTCGCGATAGCCGATCTCCGGCGTGAAGGCCCGTTCGACGAGCGCGTGGCGTCTTGCGGCATCGGTCTCGTTCCAGGCGGCAATATGGGCTTCGGCAATGTGATCGAGGTCGTGCATCGGAATTTTCCCTTCGGTTTGCGTTTCGATGGGCCGACTGTCGGCGATCGAGGGAATGAAACCAATTACCTTCCACGTAATGGCCGGGGCCGCTTGGCGCCGGCGATCCATCATCCATGAGAGGAGCAAGATCGTGAGCACGGGATTTTTCGGCGATATCGCCAAGATCAAATACGAGGGGCCGGAGAGCACCAATCCGCTCGCCTTCCGCCACTACAATCCGGACGAAATCGTTCTCGGCAAGCGCATGGAGGATCACCTTCGCTTTGCCATCGCCTATTGGCACACCTTCGTCTGGCCGGGCGGCGATCCCTTCGGCGGCCAGACATTCGAGCGTCCCTGGTTCAAGGACACGATGGATGCGGCGAAGCTGAAGGCCGACGTCGCCTTCGAGTTCTTTCAGCTTCTCGGCGTGCCGTTTTACTGCTTCCACGACGCGGACGTGCGTCCGGAGGGCAAAAACTTCGCCGAGAACACCAGCAACCTCAACGAGATCGTCGACTATTTCGCGAAGAAGCAGACCGAAACCGGCGTCAAGCTGCTCTGGGGCACGGCGAACCTCTTCTCGAACCGGCGCTACATGTCGGGTGCCGCGACCAATCCGGATCCGGACGTTTTCGCCTTTGCCGCAGCAACGGTGAAGACCTGCATCGACGCGACGCAGAAACTCGGCGGCGAGAACTATGTTCTCTGGGGCGGACGCGAAGGCTACGAGACGCTGCTTAACACCGATCTCAAGCGCGAACTCGACCAGCTCGGCCGCTTCGTCAACCTGGTGGTCGAGTACAAGCACAAGATCGGTTTCAAGGGTACGATCCTGATCGAGCCGAAGCCGCAGGAGCCGACGAAGCACCAGTACGATTTCGACGTCGCCACGGTCTATGGCTTCCTGAAGAAGTACGGCCTCGAGAACGAGGTGAAGGTCAATATCGAGCAGGGCCACGCGATTCTGGCCGGCCACTCCTTCGAGCATGAGCTGGCGCTCGCCAACGCGCTCGGTATCTTCGGCTCGATCGACATGAACCGCAACGACTACCAGTCCGGCTGGGATACCGACCAGTTCCCGAACAACGTTCCGGAAATGTCGCTTGCTTACTACCACGTACTAGCGGGCGGCGGCTTCAAGACCGGCGGCACCAATTTCGATGCTAAGCTCCGCCGTCAGTCGCTTGATCCGGAAGACCTGCTGATCGGCCATATCGGCGGCATGGATTGTTGCGCGCGCGGTCTCAAGGCGGCGGCGAAGATGATCGAGGACAAGGCGCTCTCCGGCCCGCTCGAAAGGCGCTATGCCGGCTGGAACGTGCCGGAGGCCAAGAAGATGCTCGACGGCGGTTTCTCGCTCGACGAGATCGAGGCCTGGGTGCGCAAGGCCGACCTCAATCCACAGCCGAAGTCGGGCAAGCAGGAACTCCTCGAGAACGTGGTCAACCGCTACGTCTGACCGCTGCAAGCGATGGGCGCTCCTGTCGGAGCGCCCATCTTCTCACTCGAATACATGGCCATGCGCTTTGGCGAGGACCGAAAATGCGGCTGGCACGATATGTAGAAGCGGGATTGCCCCTCGTGAAAAATCTGTTAGCTTCTGCCTCCTGCAACGTTTCAGGTCTATCAGCAATCGCGAAAATTGGGTGCGGCCGCACCTTTTCCAGCAACCGGTCATGCGGGCCGGAATCGTGATCTAGGGAGGAAAATCGGGATGAAGACCATCAAGGGCCCAGGGCTTTTTCTTGCGCAGTTCGCCGGTGACACGGCTCCGTTCAATTCCTGGGACGCGATTACCAAATGGGCCGCCGACTGCGGCTACAAGGGTGTGCAGATTCCGAGCTGGGACGGGCGGTTGTTCGACCTGAAGAAGGCTGCCGAGTCCAAGACGTACTGCGAGGAGGTCGCCGGGAAAGCGCGTGACAACGGCGTCGAGATCACAGAGCTCTCGACCCATCTGCAGGGCCAGTTGGTCGCCGTGCACCCGGCCTATGACGAGGCTTTCGACGGCTTTGCCGCGCCGGAAGTGCGCGGCAATCCGAAGGCGCGCCAGCAATGGGCGGTGGAACAGGTGAAGATGGCGCTGACGGCGTCCCGCAATCTCGGCCTGAATGCCATGGCAAGCTTCTCCGGTGCGCTCGCCTGGCCTTTCGTCTATCCTTGGCCGCAGCGTCCCGCGGGCCTCGTGGAGACTGCCTTCGACGAGCTTGCCCGGCGATGGAAGCCGATCCTCGATCATGCCGAGGATTGCGGTGTCGATGTGTGCTACGAAATTCACCCGGGCGAAGACCTGCACGACGGCATCACCTACGAGATGTTCCTGGAACGCACCGGCAACCACGCCCGCGCCTGCATGCTCTACGATCCGTCGCACTATGTGCTGCAGTGCCTCGACTATCTCGACAATATCGACATCTACAAGGACCGGATCCGCATGTTCCACGTCAAGGACGCGGAGTTCAATCCCACCGGCCGGCAGGGTGTCTATGGCGGCTATCAGGGCTGGGTGAACCGCGCCGGTCGCTTCCGCTCGCTAGGCGACGGCCAGGTCGATTTCGGCGCGGTCTTCTCGAAGATGGCCGCCAATGATTTTGCCGGCTGGGCCGTCGTCGAGTGGGAGTGCTGCCTGAAGCATCCGGAAGACGGCGCACGGGAAGGCGCCGAGTTCGTCAAGGCGCACATCATCCGCGTCACGGAAAAGGCTTTCGACGATTTCGCCGACAGCGGAACGGACGAGGCGGCGAACCGGCGGATGTTGGGGATCTGAGGAAACAAGACCCCTCCCCCACCCCTCCCCACAAGGGGGAGGGGCTTGGCGCGGGAGCGCCGCGATTCTTCTCCCCCCTTGTGGGGGAGATGCCCGGCAGGGCAGAGGGGGCATCCCCGACAGCAAATCTGGTCAGGAGAGGAAAACAGAATGGCAATTGAGGGAAGCAGCACGGAAAGTCGTCAAAAGCGCATCCGGCTCGGCATGGTTGGCGGCGGTTCCGGCGCCTTTATCGGCGCGGTCCACCGCATCGCGGCAAGGCTTGATGATCATTATGAGCTGGTGGCCGGCGCGCTGTCGTCGACGCCGGAAAAGGCGCAAGCCTCCGGCCGTGAACTGGGCCTCGATCCGAAGCGCGTCTATTCGGATTTCAAGGAGATGGCGATCCGAGAGGCGAAGCTCAAGGACGGTATCGAGGCGGTTGCAATCGTGACCCCGAATCATGTCCACTACGCTGCCGCCAAGGAGTTCCTGAAGCGCGGCATCCACGTCATTTGCGACAAGCCACTGACTTCCACCCTTGCCGATGCGAAAAAGCTCAAGAAGGCGGCGGACGAAAGCGATGCGCTGTTCGTGCTCACCCACAACTACACCGGCTATCCGATGGTGCGCCAGGCGCGCGAAATGGTGGCGAACGGCGATATAGGCGCGGTTCGGCTCGTGCAGATGGAGTATCCGCAGGATTGGCTGACCGAGAATATCGAGCAATCGGGCCAGAAGCAGGCGGCCTGGCGAACCGATCCGGCCCGCTCCGGCGCCGGCGGCTCCACCGGCGACATCGGCACCCATGCCTATAACCTTGGCTGCTTCGTTTCCGGTCTCGAACTCGAGGAACTTTCCGCGGATCTCGACAGCTTCGTCGGTGGACGCCAACTGGACGACAATGCCCATGTGATGATGCGTTTCAAGGCGAAGGACGGCGCGCGGGCAAAGGGCATGCTCTGGTGCAGCCAGGTGGCGCCGGGCCATGAGAACGGCCTGATGGTCCGGGTCTACGGCACCAAGGGCGGCCTCGAATGGACGCAGAAGGATCCGAACTATCTCTGGTACACGCCGTTTGGTGAACCCAAACGCCTTCTGACGCGCGCCGGTGCCGGGGCGGGGCCTGCGGCCGCCCGCGTCTCGCGCGTGCCCTCCGGCCACCCGGAGGGCTATCTTGAAGGCTTCGCCAATATCTACTCGGAAGCCGCACGGGCGATCTTCGCCAAGCGCAACGGCGAGAAGGTGGATGCGGCCGTCACCTATCCGACGATCGACGACGGCATGAAAGGCATGGTCTTCGTCGATGCCTGCGTGCAGTCCTCGAAGCGCAACGGCGCCTGGATCAAGGTCTGACGTCGGCTGGCAAAGTCAGGGGCGGGGGGGAACCTGCCCCTTTCGCGGGTTGACATTTGCTGGTGTGGGTTTAGGCCACCTTCGAAAACGAGAGCTGGATGAAGGAAAGCGCGTGCGGTTTTCCATCGGCCCCCGCTCTACCCGATGAAGTGCAGCAGCGCCGGTTTCGGCGCACGGCTGCGCAGACCACGAGGCTGAACAATGATCGAAGCCAAGAAGCTGGCAGAGCGCTTTCCCGGTGACTTTGTCTTCGGAGTAGCAACCGCCTCCTTCCAGATCGAGGGCGCCAGCAAGGCGGACGGACGCAAGCCATCCATCTGGGATGCCTTCTCCAACATGCCGGGCCGCGTCTTCGAGCGCCACAACGGCGACGTTGCTTGCGATCATTACAATCGGTTGGGAGAAGATCTCGACCTTATCAAGAGCCTGGGCGTCGAGGCCTACCGCTTCTCGATCGCCTGGCCGCGCATCATTCCGGAAGGCACCGGGCCGATCAACGAGAAGGGACTCGATTTCTACGACCGGCTCGTCGACGGGCTGAAGGCGCGCGGCATCAAGGCCTTCGCGACGCTTTACCATTGGGATCTGCCGCTTGCGCTGATGGGCGACGGCGGCTGGACGGCGCGCACGACCGCCTACGCCTACCAGCGCTATGCCAAGACCGTGATCGCCCGCCTCGGCGACAGGCTCGATGCGGTCGCCACCTTCAACGAGCCCTGGTGCTCGGTTTGGCTCAGCCATCTCTATGGCGTTCATGCGCCGGGTGAGCGCAACATGGATGCGGCGCTCGCCGCGCTCCATTTCACCAATCTCGCCCACGGCCTTGGCGTCGAGGCGATCCGTTCCGAGAGATCGAACCTGCCGACGGGCATCGTCATCAACGCTCATTCGGTCTATCCCGGCGGCACCAGCGACAAGGACAAGGCCGCGGCCGAACGTGCTTTCGACTTCCACAACGGCGTCTTCTTCGGCCCGATCTTCAAGGGCGAGTATCCTGAAGGCTTTCTATCGGCGCTTGGCGATCGTATGCCGCTGATCGAGGACGGCGACATGATAACGATCTCGCAGCCGCTCGATTGGTGGGGCCTCAACTATTACACGCCGATGCGGGTTTCCGATGACCCGTCCGAGGGTGCAGAATATCCGGCAACGGTCAATGCCAAGCCGGTCAGCGACGTGAAGACGGATATTGGCTGGGAAGTCTATGCCCCGGCGCTCGGCGCGCTCGTCGAAACGCTCAATGCCCGCTACACGCTGCCCGACTGCTACATCACCGAGAACGGCGCCTGCTATAACATGGGTGTCGAGAACGGCGTCGTCGATGATCAGCCACGGCTCGATTACATCTCCGACCACCTGTCGGTCACCGCCGATCTGATCGCCAAGGGCTATCCGATGCGCGGCTATTTTGCCTGGAGCCTGATGGACAATTTCGAATGGGCCGAGGGCTACCGGATGCGTTTCGGTATCGTCCATGTCGACTACGAGACGCAGGTCCGCACGGTCAAGAAGAGCGGCCACTGGTATAAGGAACTGGCAGAACAGTTCCCGAAGGGCAACCACAAGGGCGCGTGAGGTTGCGATCGGGCGGAGCGGCGGCGAACCTCGACCTCTTCTCAAAAGAGCAACCTTTTGCGCGCAGCCCTGTCGTTTCGGAAAAATTTGCCTGTGAAAGCGGCCGGACAAAAGCCATAAGAAATGTAGATTGCGCGGCATGGCAGCCATGCTCGCAACGGCGTTGAACTGACCGGTTGCCTGATGATAGAGAGTTGCTCCGTGTTTCGAATGCGTTGTCGAATGTCGGCCTGATTAAGTGAGGTGCGGGAAAAAACCGCGCTCGTCCGTCCCGACGCATTTTCCGTCCCGGCAACGCCAGGGACAAGAATTTCGAACCTCCGAGAGCTTTCATGTATCCTCATCCTATCGCCAAGTTCCCTCCTTCGGGGGTGACCGGACTATGATCGTTTCCGTTCCCAAGCCTTCGTCCGATGACGTCTCGGTCGCCTTCCAGGGCGTCTCCAAGCGTTTTGCGGCGTCCGGCGAAAGTGGCGCCTTTACCGCGCTCAACAATGTCGACCTTAACGTCGGGCGAGGCTCCATTACCGGCATTATCGGCCGCTCCGGTGCTGGCAAATCGACGCTGATCCGGCTGGTGAACGGCCTCGAGAAGCCGTCGAGCGGCAAGGTGCTCGTCGATGGCGTCGATGTCGGTGCGCTTGACGAGGCGGGCTTGCGCAATCTCCGGCGTTCGGTCGGTATGATCTTCCAGCACTTCAACCTGCTCTCCTCGCGCACTGTTTTCGGCAATGTCGCCCTACCGCTGGAGATTGCCGGTGTGGATCGCCGCGCCATCGAAGCGCGCGTGCGGCCGCTTCTCGACCTCGTCGGTCTCGCCGACAAGCACGCTCGCTACCCGGCCGAACTCTCGGGCGGCCAGAAACAGCGCATCGGCATTGCCCGTGCGCTTGCGACCGAGCCGAAGCTGCTGCTTTCGGACGAGGCGACATCGGCGCTCGACCCGGAAACGACGCAGTCCATCCTCGAGCTGTTGAAGCGCATCAACGCCGAACTGGGACTGACCGTGCTCCTCATCACCCATGAGATGGAAGTGGTGAAAGCCGTAACCTCGGATGTGGCCGTTATCGACAAGGGCGAGATCGTCGAACGCGGCCATACTTTCGATGTCTTCACTCATCCGAAGCACGAGACGACGCGGGCGCTCCTGTCCGGCCTGGCCGGCTCGAAGTTGCCGGATGCGGTCGCGCGTGGGCTGAAGCCGGCCGCGAGTGCTGGCGATCGTGCGGTGGTGCGCCTCACCTTCTTCGGCGCGACGGCGGAACGGCCGCTGGTTTCCCAGCTCATCAAGTCGGTCGGTGCCGAGGTCAACATCATTGCCGGCACGATCGACGAAATCGGCGGCAAACCCTACGGCTCTCTCGTGGTCGCCTATGCGGCGGATGACGAGACGTCGGGGAGGGCGGAACGCTTCTTTACCGAGAACGGACTGGTCACGGAGGTGCTCGGCTATGTCGCCTGATCTTCTGCTCCTCATCGCCAAGGCCACGTTCGACACGCTGCGCATGGTGGCGATCGCCGGCCTGATCGGCTCGCTGATCGGCCTGCCGATCGGCATTTTCCTTGCGACCAGCGGCAAGGGCGAGCTGTTTCCGGCGCCCAACATCAACCGCATCGTCGGGCTCATCGTCAATGCCACGCGATCGACGCCGTTCATCATCCTGGTCGTTGCGATCATCCCCTTCACGCGTCTCGTCACCGGCACGTCGATCGGGACGAAGGCGGCGATCGTGCCCCTGACCATCGCGACCATTCCGTTCTTCGCGCGGCTGGTAGAGGCGGCGATTCGCGACATCGACAAGGGGCTGATCGAGGCCGCCCGCGCCATGGGCGCGACCCCGACGCAGATCGTCTTCAAGGTGCTTCTGGCCGAGGCCCGTCCGGCGCTGACGCTGGCCCTTACCATGACCATCGTCAGCCTCATCGGCTATTCGGCAATGGTCGGGGCTGTTGGCGGCGGCGGTCTCGGCGATCTCGGCATCCGCTACGGCTATCAGCGCTTCAGGCCGGACGTGATGCTGGTCGTCGTCGTCGTGCTGATCGTGCTCGTGCAACTGGTGCAGAGCGCGGGGGACCGCCTCGCCCGCCGCTTCGACAAACGCAGCCGCAAGAACTGATCCTCTCCCAAGACATCAAACAGCAACAAGGAGACTTCCATGAAAAAGCTCATTCTAGCCGCGGCCTTCGCCGCCCTTGCGGCCGGCACCGCGCTTGCGGAGACCATCAAGGTCGGCGTCACCCCGGGCGAGCATGCTCAGATCATGGAGAAAGTGAAGGAAGTCGCCGCTCCCAAGGGCCTCGACATCGAGATCCTCGAATTCTCCGACTATGTGGTTCCGAACCAGGCACTCGCCGATGGCGAACTCAACGCCAATTCCTTCCAGCATCAGCCCTATCTCGACAACCAGATCGCCGATCGGGGCTACGATATCGTCAGCGTGGGCCTGACCATCACCACGCCGATGGGCGTCTATTCGAACAAGGTAAAGAGCCTCGATGAGCTGGCGGATGGAGCGACGATCGCAATCCCGAACGATCCGACCAATGGCGGCCGCGCGCTCCTGGTTCTCGCGTCGAAGGGCCTCATCAAGGTCAATCCGGATGTCGGCCTGAAGGCCACCCCGGCCGACGTGACGGAAAATCCGAAGAACATCCAGTTCGCCGAGCTCGATGCGGCCCAGCTCCCGCGCTCGCTCGCCGATGTCGACGCGGCCGTGATCAATACCAACTACGCGCTCGAGGCTGACCTTCATCCGAAGGAGGACGCCATCGCCATCGAAAGCGAGAAGTCTCCTTATGCCAACGTCATTGCGGTGCGCGCCGCGGATAAGGATGCACCCTGGGTGAAGACGCTCGTCGAATCCTATCACGACGACAGCGTCAAAGCCTTCATCGTCGATACTTTCAAGGGTGCGCTGATCCCGAGCTGGTAAGCCTGTCCGCTGAACGCCGATATGGACCGCGCGCCGCAACATGGCGCGCGGTTTTTCTTTGACCACGCGAGCCGCTTCGCTATCCTCTGCACCGCCATGCGTCTTTTCAGGCGCACCAAGGATGCGGTAGCACTTTGAATTGTTGCATGTTTTTGCCCTGAAATCGGCTCCGATTTCAGGAAGCATGCAGTAGGCAGTTTGAGGGGGACATGCCATGAGCGCGATGAAGGGTGGGTGCCTCTGCGGCGCGGTACGGTACGAAGCCAAGGGCTCGCCGATCTACTCCGGCTTCTGCCATTGCCGCGACTGCCAACGGGCCACGGGTACCGGACACTGCTGCTATATGATCTTCTCGCGCGCCGACGTCGAGGTCACCGGCGAGCTCAGGGCCTACGAGAAGCTCGCCGAAAACGGCAATGTGACGATCCGCCACTTCTGCCCCACCTGCGGCAGCCAGATCTTCTCGTCCGGTGCCGACCGTTGGACGGTCTATGCCGGCACGCTCGACGATATGTCACTGTTTGAGCCCACCAACGCGGTCTTCACCCGCAGTCGACCGGATTGGGATCGGTCCGCCGTTCGCGTGGACGAGTACGAGACGCTGCCGGAATGATTTGGCGCGAGGAGTGATTGCTGAGCGGCAGGGCAGAAGGGGGGTATCTACACCTGCGTTCCTGCCTTTTGCCGCCGCCTCAGCTTCCGAGATGCCGCTCGCCGCGCTTTTTCGCCAGCGCGATCTGCTTCTGCCGCTCGCGATAGCGCTCGCGGTCCTCGTCGGTGCGGATCTCATGACAATGGATGCAGGAGACGCCCTCCTCGTGAAGGGGAGACAACAGGTCTTCCGGCGTCAGGGGCTGGCGGCAGGCGTGGCAGAGCGTGTGCTCGCCTTCTGCGAGGCCGTGGGTCACGGAAACGCGCTCGTCGAAAACGAAGCAGGCACCGTCCCAGAGGCTCTGCTCCTCGGGGATCTCCTCGAGATATTTGAGGATGCCGCCTTTCAGGTGGTAGACCTCTTCGAAGCCCTGCTCCTTCATGAAGGCCGTCGCCTTCTCGCAACGGATGCCGCCGGTGCAGTACATCGCGATCTTCGGTTTGTTGTGCAGGCCGGTGTTGTTGCGCACCCAATCCGGAAACTCGCGGAAGGTCTTGGTTTTCGGATCGACGGCGCCGCGGAAAAGGCCGATCGCCGTCTCGTAGTCGTTGCGCGTGTCAATCACCAGCGTTTCCGGATCTGAGATCAGCGCGTTCCAATCCTTCGGCTCGATATAGGTGCCGACCACTTTGTTGGGGTCGATGTTTTCGACGCCCATGGTGACGATCTCTTTCTTGAGCCGCACCTTCATCCGCAGGAAGGGCATCGCCGATGCGCGGCTTTCCTTGTGTTCAAGGCGGTTCAATTCCGGCTGGGCGCGCAGATAGGCGAGCACTGCGGCAATGCCCTCGTCGGAGCCGGCAATCGTACCGTTGATGCCCTCATGCGCGACGAGCAGCGTGCCCTTCACGCCATTGGCGTCGCAGACCGCCTGCAACGGTTCGCGGAAATCGGCGAAGCGCGGGAAGGAAACGAAATGGTAAAGCGCGGCCACCAGAAACTGGCCTTGTGTCTCCGGGCGCGGGTTCGTGGATATGTCGGTCATGGGCTCGCCAATACAGCTTTCAGGCGTCAAGCGCAATCGCGGAGGCCCGCACCGAATTGTCCGGCTGGCGACGCGGAATAACGATCCCCGCCGGCTCTACTGCCCGGCTTCACGCCAGAGCAGCGCAATTGTCCGGCTTTCGTTCTTCGGCTTATCTTGGAAGACAGCCGCCGCCCCTTGCCGTGCCTCCGCCCTCAGCGCCTCTTCCCGCGTGATGACCGCGGAAATGAGGTGCGCCTGGTTTTGGCTGCTGCCGGCAAGTCCCGGTTCCTCGTTGATGAGCGATGTCAACGTGGCGAGGTCGTTCAGATGCCCGAGCACGTCGACGAGCGCCTTGGCTTCTGCCCTCTTTGCCTCCAGTGCCGACGGCCAGGCGGCCCGCATCAGTGCCAGTTGCAAGCGGTAGTCCTGAGTTCGCTTGCGCAGCTCGTGGAAAAGCGCGGCATCGGTGTCCGCTTCGCAGGCTGCTCTCGCGCGCGAGGCGCGCTTCAGCGTGCGCTTCCAGCCCTTCTTCAGTCGGGCGACGGATTTTCGTTTGCCGTCATCGAAGGAAACCTGTGCGAGGGCAGCAAGCGCCTCCTCGCAGTTGGCAATCGTCGCGGCAATCTTGCCCTCTATGTCCGCCTCGGTCTCGGCAATCCGGTCGCGGCGCTCCGCCAGAATGGTGTAGATCCGGTCGAGGGCCGCAGCCTGTTCGTCGCTATTCGTCTGCCCGCGCAGATAATTGATGTTCTCCACGAGTGCGGCGGCATCTCGCACGGTCGAAAGATTCCGCCCCATGGCGCGTATGCGGGCGTTTTCCTGTCTCTGGAAAAGTGGCGCGTCGCAAGCGACCAGACGGTAGAGTGAGCGCAGGCGCTTGAAGTTCTTGCGGGCGTCGTGAATTGCCTCGTGAACGCCTTGCGGCTGGTGCTCGAGCACCGCCACCGCCCGCTCAATCTGCTCGGCCCCAACGGCCCGAAAGTCCTCGGTGAAGGGGCGGCCAGGATTGAACGCATAACTCATGATTGCGCTTCCAGCAGCCCCTCTGTGGCAAGCGCCTGGTTGGAATAGCGGCGGTCTCCCGTAATCTCGCGCCCCAGCCATGGCGGCAGCGCGGGCAGATCCGTTTCGCGCTTCATCTCGACCTCGGCAACGACGAGGCCTTGGAGCGCCCCTTCGTAGACGTCGATTTCCCAGGTGAAACCCTTGTGCGGCACGCGGTAGCGCCGCTTCTCGATGACGATGCCGACCGCCTGGGTCAGCAGTTCGCGGGCGTCATCCATGGGCAGATCGTATTCGTATTCGTTCCGAACCAGCGCCGACTTGCCGATCTTGATGGTCAGCCGGGCCCATTTGCTGCCATGGATTCGCACGCGCACGGAGCGGTCTTCCATGGTGACGACGTAGGCCTGCTGGAGTTTTATGCCCTTGTCCGCATGTTCCTTCCAACCGCTGGACGCGACCAGGAACTTGCGTTCTATCTCCTTCGCCATGGATTTCCCGCCATATCGAGAGGTGGACCGCGGATAAATTATCGCTTTATTGCCAAGGCTCAAGCCATCTTGCTGTGGTCGATGACATTTTATTTTCCGCTACTATATGGCGAGGGTGTGTTCACGACCTTCGGTCTCGACAAGAACGGCCGGGGGGAGTATGCGAAACGCAACATTCAATCGTTTTAAAGGGTGACCGGCATGAGCGCGAAAACCGACAAGCTTCTCTCCATCCTCAAGCTGCAACCGGTGGTCCCGGTCCTGGTCATCGACGATGCCGCAACCGCCGTGCCTTTGGCGCGTGCACTTGTCGCCGGCGGCCTCAAGGCGATCGAGATCACGCTGCGCACGCAGGCGGCGCTGGATGCGATCCGCGCGGTCGCCGCCGAGGTCGAGGGTGCCGTCGCCGGTGCGGGCACGATTCTCGATGCCGCACAGTTCGAACAGGCCGTGGAGGCGGGATCGCAGTTCATCGTCAGTCCCGGCACGACCCAGGAGCTGATCGATGTTGCCAATGATCACGAAGTGCCGCTCTTGCCAGGGGCGGCGACGGCGAGCGAGGTCATGGGGCTGCGCGAGGAGGGCTATCAGGTGATGAAGTTCTTCCCGGCCGAGCAGGCCGGAGGTGCCGCCTATCTGAAGTCGCTGTCCTCGCCGCTTGCCGGCACCTTGTTCTGCCCGACCGGCGGCATCTCGCTTGGCAACGCCCGCGATTATCTTTCGCTGCCGAACGTCGTCTGCGTCGGCGGTTCCTGGGTGGCGCCGAAGGAATTGGTGGCGAAAGGCGATTGGGCCGGCATCACCAAGCTTGCCGCTGAAGCCTATGCCCTCAAGGGGTGAATTTGCGGGTCACCTACAGCGCGGCGCGTCCTTACCAGACGCGCAAAGGACGCTGTAGCACTTTGAATTGCTGGATGTTCCTTGAATCGGGTGCGATTTAAGGAAACATGCAGTGGGTGTGCGCCAGCCGGGCGTTTGCCCGGCTTGTTCATCTTCAACGTCAATTTGTATTTTCCTCGCCACGTTCCTATGT